>DATCRO010000698.1:0-4585 GCA_036569025.1 Burkholderiaceae bacterium | reverse complement strand
GCGCGGCCGCGAGGCCGAGGTCCATGCCCGCCTGGCCGACATGGTCGCCGGCCTGCCGTCGGTCGTGAACCTGAACGTGTGGGACGCCCGGGGCCGTCCGCTGGCGCGCAGCGACCGGTTTCCGACCGACCGCGTCGTCTCGGTGGAGGACCGCCCGTACTTCATGCGCCAGAAGACGGCCCCGGTGCCGCTGGGCGTCAGCGAGGTGCTCGCCGGCCGCCAGACGGGGCACGAGCTCGTCAACGCCACCATCCGGCGCACGGGCGTCGACGGCCAGTTCGGCGGCGTCGTGGCGGTCTCCCTGGCGCCGGCCTTCTTCCGAGACTACTACCGCTCGCTGGCCGCCGACAACCCGGCGCTCGCGCGCCTGGCCCTTCTGCGCACCGACGGCGCGATCCTCGCCAGCTGGCCCTCGGTGCGCGCGGGCGAGGATCGCCGCGTGGCGGTCGACGACGCGGTCTTCACGCACGTCCGGGCGGGCGAGCGCAGCGGCCAGATCGAGGTGCGCGCGGCCGACGACGGCGACGACACGCGCATCGTCAGCTTCCAGCGCGTGGGCGACTTCCCGCTCTACGTCGCCGTGGGCGTCAGCCGCGCCGCGATGCTGGCCGGCTGGCTGCGCTTCGTCGGGCTCCTGGCAGCGGTGCTGGTGCCGGTGACCGCCGGCCTGACCTACGTGTCGATCGTCGCGCTGCGCAAGACCCGCAGCGAGCAGGCCATCACGGCGGCGCTCAACGACGCCGTCGCGCGTCGCGCCGCGGCCGAGAAGGGCATGCTGGAGAGCCAGAAGCTCGAGACGCTGGCGCAGCTGACCGGCGGCGTCGCGCACGACTTCAACAACCTGCTGGCCATCGTCAGCAGCAGCCTGCACGTGCATCGCCACCTGCATCCGGAGCAGGCCGACGAGCGCCACCTCCAGGCGGTGTCGCGCGCGGTGCAGTCGGGCACGCGCCTGACGCGCCAGCTGCTGTCGTTCTCGCGCAAGCAGGCGCTGCGGCCGGAGCTCATCACGCTGCAGACGTGGCTGCCCGGCGCCGAGGGGCTGCTGCGCAGCACGCTGGGCTCGCGCATCGCCATGGAGATCGTCGTCGAGCCCGAGGTGTGCGCGATCCGCGTCGACGCGGCGGAACTCGAGCTGGCGCTGATCAACCTCGCGCTGAACGCCAAGCACGCGATGCCCGGCGGCGGCCGCCTGCGCATCTCCGCGCGCAATGAAGGCGCGTCGGAGGACGGCACGTCGATGGTGGTGATCGGCGTCGCCGACACGGGCGTGGGCATCGCCGCCGAGGTGCTGCCCCGCGTGTTCGAGCCGTTCTTCACCACGCGCATGCACGAGGTCGGCTCGGGCCTGGGCCTGAGCCAGGTGCACGGGTTCTGCGCCCAGGCCGGCGGCCATGCGCGCATCGCCAGCGTGCTCGAGCAGGGCACGACGGTCGACATGGTGCTGCCGGCCGAGGCGCCGCAGCCCCATCCGCCGACGCTGGCGCAGGACACCGACGCGGGCCCGCTGTCGGGGCGCGTGATGCTGGTCGAGGACAACGAGGACGTCGCCCATTCGACCGCCGCCATCCTGCAGGCATCGGGGCTGGACGTCGCGCACCACTGGAGCGCCGACGCGGCGCTGGCGGCCTTGCACGAAGGCTCGGCGCTGCCCGACATCGTGCTCAGCGACATCGAGATGCCGGGCCGGCTCAGCGGCATGGACCTCGCGTTCCGGCTGCGCGAACGCTGGCCGCGGCTGCCCGTGGTGCTCGTGACCGGCTACGCCAAGCAGCTCGAGGAGGCGGTGTCGGGCGGGCTGCGCGTGATGCCCAAGCCGACGCCGCCGCTGGACCTGCTGCGCGAATTGCGCCGGGCGATGACCGAGGCCGCGCGACGGACGCCGGCCGCCCAGGCTCAGCCGCCCAGGTAGGCTTGCTGCACGCGCGGCTCGTCGAGCAGCTCGCGGCCGCTGCCTTGCAGCACGACGCGGCCGTTCTCCAGCACGTAGGCGCGCTCGGCGATCTTGAGCGCCTGGCGCACGTTCTGTTCGACCAGGAAGATCGTCAGGCCGCCGGCGTGGATCTCGCGCAGCGTGCGGAAGATGCCCTGCACGACGATGGGCGCCAGGCCCATCGAGGGTTCGTCCAGCAGCAGCAGGCGCGGCCGGGCCATCAGGGCGCGGCCGATCGCCAGCATCTGCTGCTCGCCGCCGGACAGGTTGCCGGCGAGGCCGCCTTCGCGCTCCTTGAGCCGCGGGAACAGCGTGAACACGCGTTCGAGGTCGCTCGCGCGCGCGGCCGCGCCGTCGCGCCGCGTGTAGGCGCCGAGTTCGAGGTTCTCGCGCACGGTCAGCGTGGTCAGCGTGGCGCGGCCCTCGGCGACCTGCACCATGCCGGCGGCCACCAGCCGGTGGGCGGGCAGGGCGGTGACGTCGTGGCCGTCGAACACGACCTTGCCCGCGGCCTTGGGGATCAGGCCCGACAGCGCCAGCAGGGTCGTCGACTTGCCCGCGCCGTTGGCGCCGACCAGCGTCGAGATCTGGCCCGCGGCCAGCGACAGGTCCAGCTCGCGCACGGCCTCGATGTGGCCGTAGTTGACGCTCAGGCCGGTGACGGAGAGGAGCGCCTCGCTCATTCGTCGAGCTCCTCTTCGGGCGTGACCGACACCTCGTCGTCCTCGCGTCCCAGGTAGGCCTCGATCACCTGCGGATCGTTGCGGATCTGGTCCGGGTTGCCGTGGGCGATGATCTTGCCGAAGTTCAGCACGGAGATCTCCTCGCACAGGCCCATGACGAAGCGCATGTCGTGCTCGATCATGAAGATCGTGTAGCCGCGGCCCTGGATGTTGACGATCTCGCGCATCAGCTCCGTCTTCTCGGTGCTGTTCATGCCGGCCACCGGCTCGTCCAGCAGCAGCAGGCGCGGCTCGGTGGCCAGGGCGCGGGCGATCTCGAGCCGGCGCTGGGCGCCGTACGACAGGTTGTCGGCGAGGTCGTCGGCCTTGTGGTCGAGCTTCATCCACGACAGCAGTTCGCGGGCGCGCTCGCGGGCGCGGCGCTCCTGCTCGCGGTACTGCGGCAGCGCGAACATCAGGCCCGGAATGCCGTAGGCGAGGTGGCGGTGCATGCCGACGATGACGTTCTCCAGCAGCGTCATCTCCTTGAAGATGCGGATGTTCTGGAACGTGCGCGCCACGCCGGCGCGCGTGATCTCGTGCGGCTTGCGGCCCAGCAGCGTGGCGCCGTCCAGCGCGATGCCGCCGGTGGTGGGCGGCAGCAGGCCGGTGACGAGGTTGAACACGGTGGTCTTGCCGGCGCCGTTCGGGCCGATGAGGCCGGAGATGGCGCCCTGGCGCACGGTGAACGACACGTCCTGCAGCACCTTGAGGCCGCCGAAATGGCGCGAGACGTTGGTCAGCTTCAGGAGCTCCGTCATGGGCTGACTCCCTTGCGCTTGAGCCCCAGCACGCGGCGCAGCCACGCCGGGTTCCACAGCCCCTTGGGCAGGAACAGCACGATCAGCACGAGGATCAGGCCGTTGGCGACCGCGCGATAGTCCTTGAAGCTGCGCAGCAGCTCGGGCAGCAGCGTCACGATGATGCCGCCCAGCACCGGGCCGAACAGGCTGTTGATGCCGCCCAGGATCGTCATGGTCAGGATCTCGACGCCGCGGTCGAAACCGTATTCCTGCGGGCCGATGAAGAAGGTCAGGTGGGCGTTGAGCGTGCCGGCCAGGCCCGCGATGGCCGCGCCGAGCGCGAACGCGAGCATCTTGTGGCCGTTGACATCGATGCCCATCAGGCCGGCGGCGGTCTCGTCCTCCTTGATGGCCTCGAAGGCGCGGCCGATCTTCGAGCGCCGCAGCCGGGCGAGCACGAACAGCACCGCGACCACCGCCAGCAGCACGTGCCACCACTGGGTCAGCTGCGGGATGCCGTTCAGGCCCAGCGCGCCGCCGGTGGTGTCCTCGGCGCGGATGATGATCAGCCGCACGACCTCGCCGAAGGCCAGCGTGGCCATCGCCAGGTAGACCCCCGACAGGCGCAGCGTGGGCTTGCCGATGATGAAGGCCACGGTGGCCGGCGCCGCCATGCCCGCCGCGATGGCCGCCGGGAACGGCCAGCCGTGGTTCATCGTGAGGATGGACGAGGTGTACGCGCCGATCCCCATGAACGCCGCGTTGGCCATCGCCAGCATGCCGCACGACAGCGTGAGGTAGATCGACAGCGCCAGCAGCGACGCCGTGCCCAGCGACAGCACGAGGTTGCTGTAGATGGACCAGAAGTTGTCGAGAGCGTCGAGCATCGTCAGACCTTGCGTTCCTGCACGCTGCCGAAAAGGCCCTTGGGGCGCACGAGCAGCACGAGGAACAGGAGGCCGAATGCCACCGCATCACGCATGTCCGACCCGATGTAGGCGACCGACAGCACCTCGGCGAAGCCGAGGAACAGGCCGGCGAACATGGCGCCGCGGATGTCGCCCATGCCGCCCAGGATGATGACGGCGATGCCCTTGTGCAGCATCGGCTGGCCCATCAGCGGGAACAGCGCGTTCGAGTACAGCCCGATCAGCACGCCCGAGATGCCGCCCAGGCCGGCGGCGACG
>DATCRO010000697.1:0-2178 GCA_036569025.1 Burkholderiaceae bacterium | reverse complement strand
CGACGAGAACGAAGGCGCGGTGGAGCAGTCCGACAGCTCGCTGGTGCGGCTGATCAACTCGATGATCGTCGAGGCGCACAACCAGGGCGTGTCCGACATCCACATCGAGACGCGCCCGGGCCGCGAGAAGGTCAAGGTGCGCTTCCGCGTCGACGGCCTGCTGCGGCCCTACCTGGAGCTGCCGCACACGTACCGCTCGGCGCTGGTCGCGCGCCTGAAGATCATGTGCGACCTGGACATCTCCGAGCGCCGCCGCCCGCAGGACGGCAAGATCAACTTCGCGCGCTTCGTGCCGCAGTGCCCGATCGAGCTGCGCGTCGCGATGATCCCCACGGCCAACGGCCTGGAGGACGCGGTGCTGCGCATCCTCGCCTCGGCCAAGCCGCTGCCGCTCGATTCGCTGGGCATGTCGCCGCACAACCTGACGCACCTGAAGCGCGCCATCGAGCGCCCGTACGGCATGGTGCTGTGCGTGGGCCCGACCGGCTCGGGCAAGACGACCACGCTTCACTCGGCGCTGAACTTCATCAACACGCCCGAGCGCAAGATCTGGACGGCCGAGGACCCGGTGGAAATCACGCAGGCCGGCCTGCGCCAGGTGCAGGTCAACCCGAAGATCGACTGGACCTTCGCCAAGGCGCTGCGCGCGTTCCTGCGCGCCGATCCTGACGTGATCATGGTGGGCGAGATCCGCGACAACGAGACTGCGCAGATCGCGGTCGAATCGTCGCTGACGGGCCACCTGGTGCTGTCCACGCTGCACACCAACAGCGCACCCGAGACCATCACCCGCCTGCTCGACATGGGCATGGATCCGTTCAACTTCGCCGACGCGCTGCTCGCGGTGCTGGCGCAGCGCCTCGTGCGCCGCATCTGCAGCGGCTGCAAGACCGCCACGCCGGCCACCGACGAACAGGTCGAGGAACTGCTCAACGACACGCTGCACGTGTGGGGCGACCACCCGCAGGCCCCGAGCCGCGACGACCTTCTGGCTGGCTGGACGAGCCGCTTCGCCGTCGACGGCCGCCTGCAGTTCTACCGCGGCACGGGCTGCGCCAAGTGCGGCAACACGGGCGTCAAGGGCCGCGCCGGCGTGCACGAGCTGCTGACCGTCAGCAAGGGCGTGCGCCACCTGATCCAGCAGGGCGCGCGCGCCGAGCAGATCCAGATGCACGCGATGGGCGAAGGCATGCGCACGCTGCGCCAGGACGGCATCGAGAAGGTGCTGGCCGGTGTGACGACGATCGAGGAAGTGCGGGCGACGTCGAACAGTTAGTCCGACGTCTTCGGTGTCAGGAATCCTTCGTCTTCGGTGGCAGGAATCCTTCGTCTTCGGTGTCAGGAATCCTTCGTCTTCGGCGTCAGGAATCCTTCGTCTTCGGTGTCAGGTCTTGCGTCCGGCGCGCCGCGCTCTTCGCTGGCGATGGTCCCTCGCCGCGCCGGATGCGAGACCTGATACCGACTGATCAAAGAAAAACGCCGCCCGGCAGGCGCCGCGCGGCGTTTTCTTCTCTTGCGATCAACGCGGTGTCAGGTCTCGCATCTCGCACGACGTGCGCAGTTGCGGTCGCCGGCACCATGCCGTGCGAGATGCAACACCAGACACCTTGGCTCGGACACCTCAGGTGGGAGTCACTTCCACATGCCCGACGCGGCGGTCGTCGGTGCAGCAGCGGCGTTCTTCACCGGCGCCGGCGCCACGACCTGGGTGGTCGTCGTGGTCGTGGTGGTGATGGTCGAGCCCGGCGCGGCCGTCTGCGCCGCGGCAGCGGTGGCGGCGGCGTTGGTGGACTGCTGCTGCGCCGCGACGGCGCTGCGCTGTTCGGCCTCCTCGCAGCCGTCGACCAGGCGGTGGTGTTCCTTCTGGTTCATCAGCATCGACTTCATCGGGATCTGGATCCAGACGACCGCGCCGGTGAGGTCGACCAGGCGCACGGCGCCCGTCGTCGTCTCTTCCGGCACCATGGTGTAGGTCTTGTGGTTGTAGGTGACCTTGAAGTTGCCGTCATGGCCGGCGATCTTCTCGATGTCGACCTTCTCCTTCATCTCGCACTCGGCCACGCCGGTCAGGACGTGTTCAGCAGCGGCCAGCTGGCCCGGGCTCAGGTGGTCGTTCGTGGCCGCAGCGGGCTCGGCCTTCTTGGCGACCGGCTTCTTGGCGACGGCCTTCTTGGCGGG
>DATCRO010000696.1:0-3225 GCA_036569025.1 Burkholderiaceae bacterium | reverse complement strand
GGAACAGCTTCTGCGGGTCGCGCAGCTCCACGGCCGTCATCGAGCCCTTGGCGAGCGCCGTCTCCATGGACATGACGACGTCGGCGTGCGCCTTGGCGTCGGCCTGGCTGTCGCCCATCAGCTGGAACATGCGGGCCACGTGGGCCACGTACTTCTCGCGCAGTTCCTTGGACCTGGCGTCGGTCTTGAAGTAGTAGTCGCGCTCGGGCAGGCCCAGGCCGCCCTGGGTGGCGAAGGCGATCACGCGCGACGAGTCGGCGTAGTCCTGGGCCGAACCGAAGCTGAAGAACAGCCCGTCGTCGCCGGAGTCCAGCTGCAGCCTGGCCAGCACCGCGGGCAGGTCCTTCTTGGTGCGCATGCCGTCGATCAGGTCCAGCTCGGGCTTCATCGGGCCCGCACCGAGACGCTCCGTGAGCTCCTCGTTGGTGCACGCGGCGAAGGCGTCGCCGATCTTCTGCTGCGAAACGGTGCGTCCGGTGGTCTGGGCGGCCAGGCGGTCGAGGATGCCCCACAGCACGCGGCGGTTGTCCTGCTCCATCTTGGAGTAGACGTCCCAGCGCGACTGGTCGGCCGGGATCGGGTTGTTCTTCTGCCAGCCGCCACAGGCGTACTGGAAGAAGTCGACGCACGGGTCGGCCGCCTTGTCCATCGACGTGACGTCCAGCACCGGCGTGTAGGGCAGGTGCGCCAGCGGGGTGACCGCGGCGGGCGCCGAGGCGGCGGTGACGGCGGCAGCGGCCGACGACGCGGGCGAGTCGCCGACCTTGGGCGGCGCGGCGTCCTCTGCGAAGGCGGAGACGGCCAGCAGGCCGGCGGCCGCGAGCGCGGCGAACAACTTCTTGTGGATGGGTCGCATGGGGTGGTGGCAGTGGTTGTCTTTTGGACCGTGCTCGGCGAGGGTCACTCGACCTTCACGCCCTTCCAGAACGCGACGCGGCCCTTGATGTTGGCCGCGGCGTCGGAGGGTTCGGGGTAGTACCAGACCGCTTCGGGATTCATCTGGCCGTTGACCAGCAGCGTGTAGTAGTACGCCTGGCCCTTCCACGGGCAGCTCGTGCGGTGGTTGCTGAAGGTGATGTAGTCCCGGTTCAGGCTGGATTCGGGAAAGTAGTGGTTGCCCTCGACCATGACGATGTCGTCGCTCTCGGCCAGGACGGCGCCATTCCAGGTGGCTTTCATGAGGTGTTCTCCCGTGGGACGCGGCGGACGCGCGCGCGTGCAAGGCCGCTAGTTTCGCAGGTCGGGAGAGGGGCGACGCCTCGGGGCTTCCCGCGCCGGGCATCTTGTATAGGGGAGGGAAGCTCCGCCTTGACGTCCGCTCGGAACGTCGTGTCGCCGTTGGGGCGCTCCGTCTTGGCGGAGCCGGCGGGTCGACCGGGCAATGCCGGTCGGGATCTCAGGCGGGTTGATCAGGCCTCGCCTTGGGTGGCCGTGCGCGAATTACTTCGGCAGCGGCAGGTTGGTTCGCAACTGGCCCTGGCGGTTGACCTCGATGCACGGGGCATGAGGCAACGGCTGCCACTCGGGCTTGGCTGGCGGGCTGCGCGTGACGCGTTCTCCCAGCGGTCGCCAAGGTTCAGGTTCGGTTTCGCCTGCGACTTTCATGATGTTGCCCTCCTTCGGCTTTCATCTGTGTCATCAGGTACTAGCAATCGGCGCGCCAGGAAACGCCTCTGGGTGCAAACGTGGAGGCCCTCGCGGCGACACCTGTTGCGGTGCCTGTCTCTACAACGTAGCAGCGTACGCGGCGGTGCACATCGGTGATTGCATTTACACATGCGTTCGTCGATCCGTCGGCGTCGCTCGCCATCCGTCGCAGCAAGGCAGACCGGGGCGTCATCCGCGGCCAGACTGCCCTGCATCGACATCTCTACTGGAGACCTGCATGACCTCGACGGCCATCCCCAAAATGTTGAACTTGCCCACGCGCAGCGACGACGCGTGCGAAAGTTTGCGGATCCGCGGACGCGCGACCGGCTCGCTGGTCGTCAGCGGCTTCGCGAGCGTGTGGGCGGGCGCCGGATTGCTGAGGTCCGGCGCGCCGGCGTGGGCCTGGGGGCTGCTGGCCATCGTGGCCCTGGCATTCGGCGTGCGCGCGGCGGGCGTGCTGCGCGGCCGTGCGCCGGTCGACGAAGCCCTGCTCGCGCCGGACGCGGCGGCGCGCCGCGGTCGCGCCAGGCGCATCTTCACGTGGGCCGTGGCCGGCGAGGCGCTGGGCATCGTGCTGGCGGTCAACCTGGCCGTGAACCTGGGCCATCCGTTGTGGCAGGTGCCCGCGGCGATGGCGGTCATCGGCCTGCACTTCCTGCCGCTCGCCTCCGGCTACCACTACCGCCCGCACCTGTTCACCGGCATCGCGCTGACCGCCTGGGCGCTGGTCTTTCCCTGGCTGTTCGCGGCCGGGCCGGTGGCCCCGGCCGGCATGCTGGGCGCGGCCGCGATCCTGTACGCCAGCGCGGCGGGCAGCCTGCATTCGGCACGCTGAACGCGGCGCGCGCTGCGGACGTGGGGTACGCCGCGCGCGCGCTTGCTCCGAGAATCGCAGCTGCGGCCACGGCGCCTCGCGCCGACCGAACCGTCACGCACAGGGAGCACACGCATGAACCACCTGAACCCGTTCCAGGCCTTCGCGAGCGCGATGCCGTCGTTCACGCAACCCATCCTGCCGGGATGGACGCTCAACATCGACAGCAACAACTCGTCGTCGCCGCGCACCGAGGGCCTGGTCGTCTCCCGATTCAGCTACGGGCGCCAGCTCGGGCAGGTCAACGACGCGCTGGCGGCGATCGTCGCGCTGCTGCCCGCCGAGGCGCGCGCGCTGCCGGAGGTCGAACGCTTCATGCGCATGAAGGCCTGCATCGACGTGCTCAAGGACGACAGCCTGGACGACCGCGTCGCGTCGCTGGCCGCGGACCTGGCCAGGCTCAAGGATTCGAAGGACAGCAAGGCCTTCGACCGCGCCACCGCGCCGCTGCGCGAGTTGCTACCTTAGGAGTCCGCGCGGCGGCTCGCCTGGAAGTCCAGGAAGCGGATCGCCGAATCGCGCACGCCGGGGGCCGCCTTCGGGTGCGATGTGACGACGGTCAGCCGCTTCAGCCAGGCGCCGCGCTCGTCGCGCGGCAGCCTCGAGTTGAGCAGGCGGTTGGCCATCCAGGCGCCGAGTTCCGTCGGCTGCCGTTCGAGCGACGCCGCGAGCTGGTCGGCATACCCGGGCTGGCATTCGAG
>DATCRO010000695.1:0-2868 GCA_036569025.1 Burkholderiaceae bacterium | reverse complement strand
GAGTGCAGCCTGTCCCGCTCACTCCCGAAGTCCTCCCGGCCATGTCCCTGCGCCTCTCCCTGCTTGCCCTGGCGGCCGCCGCGCTGCTGTCGGCCTGCGCCGCCGGGCCCGACTACGTGCGGCCCGCGCTGCCGGTGCCCGACACCTACAAGGAAGCCGGCGACTGGAAGCCCGCCGACCCACGCCCGGCCGCCAGCGGGCTGGCCTGGTGGACGGCGTATGGCGATCCGGTGCTGGACGGCCTGGAGGCCGATGCCGCGAAGGCCAACCAGAACATCCGCCAGGCGGAGGCCGCGTACCGCCAGGCCAAGGCGCTGGCCGACGCCGACCGCGCCGGGCTGTTCCCGTCGCTGGGCCTGAACGCCGGCGCCCAGCGCGCGCGCACCAACACCAATGGCGTGCGCACCGGCGACGCCTACGCGCTGGGCCTGGCGGCGAGCTGGGAGCCCGACCTGTGGGGCAGCGTGCGGCGCCAGGTCGAGGCCGGCAACGCGGGCGCGCAGGCGAGCGCCGACGACCTGGCCGCCGCGCGCCTGAGCATCCAGACGACGCTGGCGCAGGACTACGTGCAACTGCGCATCGCCGACCAGCAGCGCGACCTGTACGCCGCCACCGTCGAGGCCTACGGCAAGGCGCTCAAGCTCACGCGCGCGCAGCACGACGCGGGCGTCGCACTTCAGTCGGATGTCGCGCTCGCCGAGGCGCAGCTCGCGCAGGCGCAGGCCGCGGCGGTCGACCTCGAGGCCACGCGCGCTCAGCTGGAGCACGCGATCGCCGTGCTCACCGGCCGCGCCCCGGCGCAGTTCACGCTGGCCGCGGCGCCCGCCGGCCAGCCGCTCGCGCTCAAGACGCCCGCTGCGCCGGTCGGCCTGCCGTCGGCGCTGCTCGAACACCGCCCCGACATCGCCGCCGCCGAGCGCCGCGCCGCCGCCGCCAATGCGCAGATCGGCGTCGCCAAGGCCGCGTACTTCCCGCAGCTGACGCTCAGCGCCAACGGCGGCTTCAGCGCGGCCGCGCTCGACAGCCTGTTCGACACGCCGGCGCACGTCTGGTCGCTCGGCGCCGCATTGGCGCAGACGCTGTTCGACGGCGGCCTGCGCAGCGCCCGCACCGCGCAGGCCGAGGCGGCGTACGACGCGGCCGCCGCGCAGTACAAGCAGACGGTGCTGGGCGGTTTCCAGCAGGTCGAGGACCAGCTGGCGCTGCTGCGCCTGCTCGACCAGGAAGCCACGCTGCAGGACCAGGCCGTGCGCTCGTCGCAGCAGGCCGAGCGGCTCGCGCTCGCGCAGTACCGCGCCGGCACGGCCAGCTACCTGGGCGTGGTGACGGCTCAGACGCTGTCGCTGAACAACCAGCGCAGCGCCGTCCAGCTGCGTGGCCGCCTCGTCGCGGCCAGCATCGCGCTCGTGGCCGCCACCGGCGGCGGCTGGAGCGCCACCGATTCCATCGCTGTCGCGGCCACCCCCGCGCAGCCGCAATGACGCCACCTGCCATGAGCACCCATTTCTCTCGTCACCGCACCACCTGGGCCCTCGTGGCCATCGCGCTCGCCGTGCTCGCGCTCGGCCTGTGGTCGATCGAACGTCCGGCCAATGCCGCCGACAAGGGCAAGGGCAAGCGCGGCGACGAAGGGCCCGTCGCCATCACGAGCACGCTGGTCAAGCAGCAGGACGTGCCGATCTATCGCACCGGCATCGGCACCGTGACGCCGACGTACTCGGTCACCGTCAAGGCGCGCGTCGACGGCCAGCTGGACAGGGTCGCCTTCACCGAAGGCCAGGACGTCAGGAAAGGCCAGCTGCTGGCCCAGCTCGACCCGCGCACGCTGCAGGCGCAGCTGCTGCAGGCGCAGGCCGCCAAGGCCAAGGACCAGGCCACGCTCGCCAATGCGCGCGTCGACCTCAAGCGCTACGAGACGCTGATCGCGCAGGACGCCGCCACGCAGCAGCAGCTCGACACGCAGAAGGCGCTGGTCAACCAGCTCGACGCCGGCGTCAAGGCCGACGAGGCGGCCGTCAACGCGGCGCAGGTGCAGCTGGGCTTCACGACGATCACCGCGCCGATCAGCGGCCGCGTCGGCGCGCGCCTGGTCGACCCGGGCAACATCGTCCACGCGGCCGACACCACGGGGCTGGTCGTGATCAACCAGATCGACCCGATCTCGGTCGTCTTCACGCTGCCCGACGACGCGGTGCAGGAGACGATCCACGCGCTCGATTCGAACAAGCCCGTGCTGGTGCAGGCCTTCCCGCGCGACGGCGGCAACATGCTGGGCGCGGGCTATCTCACGCTGCTGAACAACCAGATCGACACGTCGACCGGCACCGTGCAGCTCAAGGCCAGCTTCATCAACGGCCAGCACAACCTGTGGCCGGGCCAGTACGTCAACGTGCGCCTGATCCTGGGCACGCGCTCGAAGGCGCTGACGGTGCCCGAGCAGGCGGTGCAGCGCAGCCAGAGCGGCGTGTACGTCTACGTGGTCGACGAGCAGACCGGGACGGTGCAGAGCCGCACGATCGCGCTGACGCAGATCCAGGACGGGATCGCGGTGATCTCGTCGGGCGTCAACGCCAACGACCGCGTCGTCGTCGACGGCCAGTACAAGCTCAAGCCCGGCTCCAAGGTGATGGAGGCCGCCAAGGCCGCCTCGGGCACGGCCTCGGGAGCCCGCAAGTGAGCGTCTCGTCCGGTTTCATCAAGCGGCCGATCGGCACCACGCTGCTCGCCCTGGCGCTGCTGCTGGTGGGCATCGCGGTGTTCCCGCTGCTGCCCATCGCGCCGCTGCCGCAGGTCGACTTCCCCACCATCCAGGTCTCGGCCAACCTCCCGGGCGCCAGCCCGGAGACGATGGCGTCGAACGTGGCGCAG
>DATCRO010000694.1:0-3543 GCA_036569025.1 Burkholderiaceae bacterium | reverse complement strand
GACCCGACCTTCGCGCACGAGGTGGCGGTCATCATGCAGGACGGCCTCAAGCGCATGGTCGAGAACCAGGAGAACGTGTACTACTACATCACGCTCCTGAACGAGAACTACGCGATGCCCGGCCTGCAGCCGGGCACCGAGCAGCAGATCATCAAGGGCATGTACCTGCTGCAGCCCGCGGGCCCCGGCAAGCTGACCGTCAACCTGCTGGGCTCGGGCACGATCCTGCGCGAGTCCATGGCCGCCAAGGAACTGCTGGAGGCCGAGTGGGGCGTGGGCGCCAACGTGTGGAGCTGCCCGAGCTTCAACGAGCTGGCGCGCGACGGCCAGGCCGCCGAGCGCCACAACCTGCTGCACCCGACCGACGCGCCGAAGAAGTCCTTCGTCGAGCAGCAGCTTGCGCCGCACGACGGCCCGGTGGTGGCGTCGACCGACTACATCCGCAGCTACGCCGAGCAGATCCGCGCCTTCATCCCGCGCGGCCGCGCCTACAAGGTGCTGGGCACGGACGGCTACGGCCGCTCGGACTTCCGCAGCAAGCTGCGCGAGCACTTCGAGATCAACCGCCACTACATCGTCGTGGCGTCGCTGAAGGCGCTGGCCGACGAGGGCAAGCTGCCGCTGGCCAAGGTGGCCGAGGCCATCAAGAAGTACGGCATCGATGCCGACAAGATCAACCCGCTGTACGCCTGATCACACCTTCACGGAGACAACAACATGGCAATGGTTGAAGTGAAGGTGCCCGACATCGGCGACTTCAAGGACGTCGCGATCATCGAGGTGCTGGTCAAGCCGGGCGACAGCGTCAAGGCGGAGCAGAGCCTGCTGACCGTCGAGAGCGACAAGGCCTCGATGGAGATCCCGTCGTCCGCGGCGGGCGTCGTCAAGGAGATGAAGGTCGCGATGGGCGACAAGGTCAACGAGGGCACGGTGATCCTGCTGCTCGAGACCGGCGCCGCCGCAGCGCCCGCGCCGGCCCCGGCGCCCGCCCAGGCGGCCGCGCCCGCGCCCGCGCCCGCCCCCGTGCAGGGCCCGGCGCCCGCGCCGGCCGGCGCCGGTGGCCTGGTCGACGTGGAGGTGCCCGACATCGGCGACTTCGCCGACGTGGGCGTCATCGAGATCCTCGTCAAGGTCGGCGACACCGTGAAGGTCGAGCAGAGCCTGATCACCGTCGAGAGCGACAAGGCCTCGATGGAGATCCCGTCGTCGCACGCCGGCGTCGTCAAGGCGCTGAAGGTCAAGGTCGGCGACCGCGTGTCCAAGGGCTCGGTCGTCGCCACGATCGAGGGCGCGGGGGGCGCCGTCGCGCCCGCGGCCGCGCCGGCGCAGACGGTCGCGTCGCCCAAGCCGGCGCCGGCTGAAGAGGCGTCCGACTCGGGCACCAGCGCCGCCGCCGAGATCCAGGATCCGCGCGGGATCGAGAAGCCGCTGCCGGCGTCGGCCATGCCGTCGCACGACCCGACCAAGCCGCCGGTCAACCTGCCGCACGCGTCGCCGTCGATCCGCCGCATCGCCCGCGAACTGGGCGTGCCGCTGGAGGAGGTGAAGGGCTCCGGCCCGCACGGCCGCATCACGCAGCCCGACCTCGAGGGCTTCGTCAAGGCCGTGATGGCAGGCGCCACGCAGACCAAGGCCCAGGCCGCGAAGGCGCCCGCCGCCGCCGCGGGTGGCGCGCTGCCGGGCCTGCTGCCGTGGCCGCAGGTCGACTTCGCCAAGTTCGGCACCGTCGAACGCAAGGACCTGTCGCGCATCAAGAAGATCTCGGGCGCGAACCTGCATCGCAACTGGGTCATGATCCCGCACGTCACCAATCACGACGACGCGGACATCACCGACCTGGAGGCGTTCCGCGTGACGCTGAACAAGGAATACGAGAAGTCGGGCACCAAGGTGACGATGCTCGCGTTCCTCATCAAGGCCTGCGTCGCGGCGCTCAAGAAGTTCCCCGAGTTCAACGCCTCGCTGGACGGCGACACGCTGGTGCTCAAGAAGTACTTCCACATCGGCTTTGCGGCGGACACGCCCAACGGCCTGATGGTCCCGGTGATCCGCGACGCCGACAAGAAGGGCATCGTGCAGATCGCCAAGGAGATGAGCGAGCTCGCGGCCAAGGCGCGCGACGGCAAGCTGGGCCCGGCCGACATGACCGGCGGCTGCTTCTCGATCAGCTCGCTGGGCGGCATCGGCGGCACGTACTTCACGCCGATCATCAACGCGCCCGAAGTCGCCATCCTGGGCGTCTGCAAGAGCGCGACCAGGCCGGTGTGGGACGGCAAGGCCTTCGTGCCCCGCCTGATCCTGCCGCTGTCGCTGTCGTGGGATCACCGCGTCATCGACGGGGCGGCGGCCGCGCGCTTCAACACCTACCTCGGCCAGGTCCTCGCGGACTTCCGCCGGGTGATGCTGTAAGGGGCGGGGGCGACATGGCAACGATCGAAGTCAAGGTTCCCGACATCGGCGATTTCAAGGACGTCGGCGTCATCGAGCTGCTGGTCAAGCCCGGCGACACCGTCAAGGCCGAGCAGAGCCTGATCACCGTCGAGAGCGACAAGGCGTCGATGGAGATCCCGTCGTCGACCGCGGGCGTGGTCAGGGAACTGCGCGTCAAGGTGGGCGACAAGGTCAACATGGGCGACGTCATCCTGGTGGTCGACGGCGAGGGCGCCGCGGCGTCTCCCGCGCCGGCCCCCGCGCCCGCGCCCGCAAACGCGTCACCCGCGCCGGCGCAAGCGCCCGCGCCGGCGCCCGTGAGCGCGCACGCGGGGCCGGTGCCCGTCGCGTCCACGTATGGCGGCGGCGCCGACATCGAGTGCGACGTGCTCGTGCTCGGCGGCGGCCCCGGCGGCTATTCGGCGGCGTTCCGTGCGGCCGACCTGGGCATGAAGGTGGTGCTGGTCGAGCGCTATCCGACGCTCGGCGGCGTCTGCCTGAACGTGGGCTGCATCCCGTCCAAGGCGTTGCTGCACGTGGCGGCGGTGATGGACGAGGTCGCGCACTTCGCGGACCTGGGCGTGTCGTACGGCGCGCCGCAGATCGACGTCGGCAAGCTGCGCACGCACAAGGGCAAGGTCGTGGGCAAGCTCACGGGCGGCCTGGCGGCGATGGCCAAGATGCGCAAGGTGACGGTCGTGCGCGGCTACGGGAATTTCCTGGACCCGTTCCACGTCAAGGTCGACGAGACCAGCGGCGAGGGCCAGGACAAGACCGGCAATGCCAAGACGATCAAGTTCAAGAACGCGATCATCGCGGCGGGTTCGCAGGCCGTGCGCCTGCCGTTCTTCCCGAACGACCCGCGCATCGTCGATTCGACGGGCGCGCTGGAGCTGCGCGGCACCCCGAAGAAGATGCTGATCGTCGGCGGCGGCATCATCGGTCTCGAGATGGGCACGGTGTACTCCACGCTGGGCGCGCGCCTGGATGTCGTCGAGATGCTGGACGGCCTGATGCAGGGCGCCGACCGCGACCTCGTCAAGGTCTGGCAGAAGATGACCGCCAAGCGCTTCGACAACATCCTGCTGAAGACGAAGACGGTGGGCGCCGAGG
>DATCRO010000693.1:0-13781 GCA_036569025.1 Burkholderiaceae bacterium | reverse complement strand
GACTTCATTCTTGTCGAGCGCGAAGTTTCTTTCCATGCGGACTTCCCCGTCCACGCACTTCGCGCGGCATGTTCCGCACACGCCCGACTTGCACGAGTAGGGCACGTCCAGGCCCGCGTGGGCGCAGGCATCGAGCAGGTTGTTGTCGGCCGCGTGGAACTCGATCTGGTGCGTGACGCCGTCGCGCACGACGGTCAGCTGCGCGTCGGCCGCGTCGCCGGGCGCCGGCGCGGGCACCGGCGCGGCCTGCGCGCCAAAGCCCGAGTCGGCGGGGATGGGCACGCCAAAGCGCTCGATGTGGATGCGCTCGGCGGCCACGCCGGCGGCCAGCAGCGCGGCCTCGGCCTCGTCGTTCATCATGAACGGGCCGCAGACGAAGGCGTGGTCGATGTGGTCGGCGCGGATCAGGCCCTGCAGGAACTCGCCCAGCTTGGCGCGGTCGAGCATGCCCTGGTGCAGCGGCGAGTCCACGCGCTCCTCGGAGAACACGTGGTGCAGCGAGACCCGGGCGACGTAGCGGTTCTTGAGGTCCTCCAGTTCTTCCTTGAACATCGTCGAGGCCGCGCGGCGGTTGCCGTAGACCAGCGTCACGCGGCTGCGCGGCTCGTTGGCCAGCACCGTGCGCATGATGGAGATCATCGGCGTGATGCCGCTGCCGCCCGCCACGCACAGGTAGTTGCGCGCCACGCTCGCGTCGATGGGCACGAAGAAGCGGCCCTGCGGGGGCATGACGTCGATGGTGTCGCCCGCGCGCAGGTTCTCGGCCAGCCAGTTCGAGAAGCGGCCGCCGCGCACGCGCCGCACGCCCACGCGCAGTTCGCCATCGTCGATGCCGGCGCAGATCGAGTACGAGCGGCGCACCTCCTCGCCGGCGATGCGCTGGCGCAGCGTCAGGTACTGGCCCTGCGTGAAGCGGAAGCGGTCGCTCAGGCTCTCGGGGATGTCGAACGAGACGACCATCGCCTCGTCGGTCTCGGGGCGCACGCTGCGCACTCTCAACGGGTGGAAGTGGGTGTCGACGGCCATGGCTTGTCTTTGCTCAGATCGGCTTGAAGTGTTCGAAGGGTTCGCGGCAGGCGATGCAGCGGTACAGCGACTTGCACACCGTCGAGCCGAAGGCCGACAGGCGCTCGGTCTGCGCGCTGCCGCAGCGCGGACAGGCGACGTCGCGCGCCATCAGGCGAATGGGCTGCACGCTCGAAGCGGTCGCCTCGCCGGCGCACGACCCCGGCGGCGCGATGCCGTAGGCGCGCAGCTTCTCGCGGCCTTCCGGCGTGATCCAGTCGGTCGTCCACGCGGGCGCGCGCCGCTGCGTGACGCGCGCGGGCCCGAGGCCGGCCTCGTCGATCGCGGCGGCGATCGACTGCTCGATGACCTCGGTCGCGGGGCAGCCCGAATACGTCGGCGTGACCACCACCTCGAGCGCGTCGCCGTGGTCGACCACGTCGCGCACGATGCCCAGGTCGGTGACCGAGATCGCCGGCACCTCGGGATCGAGCACGCCGTGCAGCACCTCCCACGCGCGCGTGACGCGGGCGCAGGAGGCCGGCGCGCGCACGGCCATCGCGCTCACCATACGCCGCCCGGGAACGAGCGCTGCAGTGTCTGCATCTCGGCCAGCAGGTAGCCCATGTGCTCGCTGTGCACGCCGCGCGAGCCGGTGGAACGGAACGCGCCCGTGGCGGGCAGCTTCAGGCCGGCATCGGCGAACACGGGCTCGACGATGGCCTGCCAGCCGACGCGCAGCGCCGCGCGGACCGGACCGAGGCCGGCCTCGGCGGCGGCCGTGTCGACGGCGTCCGTCTCGAACAGCTCCGCGGCGTAGGGCCACAGGCGATCGACCGCCTGGCGCATGCGGCGCGCCGACTCCTCGCTGCCGTCGCCCAGGCGCACCACCCAGTCGGCCGCATGGGCCACGTGGTAGCGCGATTCCTTGACAGCCTTGCCGGCGATGGCGGCCACCTCGGCGTCGCCCGACTCCTCGAGCTTGGCCCACAGCACGTTCATCCACGCGGACAGCAGGAAATTGCGCAGGATCGCATCGGCGAAGTCGCGGCCCGCGCGGCGGCCCGGCAGCTCGGTGAGCGTGAAATTGAAGAAGTCGCGCTCGCCGCGCAGGAAGGCGAGCTGGTCCTCGTCGAAGCCCGTCTGGCGGCCGACGTGCGTCAGCAGTGCGCGCGCCTGGCCGACCAGGTCGAGCGCGAGGTTGGTCAGCGCGATGTCCTCTTCCAGGATCGGCGCGTGACCGCTCCATTCGGCCAGGCGCTGCGCGTGGATCAGGCAGCTGTCGCCGATGCGCATCAGGTACTGCTGCTGCGGCGTGGGCCGGAAGACGATGGACTCGGTGGTGGTCGATGCAGCGGCGTTCGAGGCGCTCGCGGTCGTCGGCAAGGGGGCGAAGGTAGTCGTCATGGCGCCCTCACATGTGGCCGACTTCAGGCGGCAGCTCGTAGAACGTCGGATGGCGATAGACCTTGTCCTCCATCGGATCGAACAGCATCGCCTTGTCGGCCGGGTCGGACGCGACGATCTGGTCCGAGCGCACGATCCACAGGCTGACGCCTTCCTGGCGCCGCGTGTAGACCTCGCGCGCCAGCTGCAGCGCCATCTTCGAGTCGGCGGCGTGCAGGCTGCCGCAGTGCTTGTGGTCGAGGCCGGCCTTGGGGCGCACGAACACCTCCCACAGCGGCCATTCATGCGAAGTGACGGCCCCACTCGCTTTGCTCGTCGCCCCCGCGGGGCTGGGCCCGGCCGGCTTCGGAGCGGCCGTGCGCTCGTCCGGGCCAGGGGCCTTGGCGTTGGCATTGGCGAGATCGGTAGGGGATGCGGTCATGTCGTTGCTCTCTTGCAATGTTCGTCGGGTCACGCGGCTTTCCGGCCTTCGGCGGCGCGGGCGGCCTGCTTGCGGGCGTGCGCCAGCGCGGCCTCGCGCACCCAGGCGCCGTCGTTCCACGCATCCACGCGCTCGGCCAGGCGTTCCTTGTTGCACGGGCCGTCGCCGTTGACGACCTGCCAGAACTCGGTCCAGTCGATGGCGCCGAAGTCGTAGCCGTTGCGCGCCTCGTTCCACTTCAGGTCGGGGTCCGGCAGCGAGACGCCCAGGATCCTGGCCTGTTCGACCGTGGCGTTGACGAACTTCTGGCGCAGTTCGTCGTTGGTCAGCCGCTTGATGCCCCAGCGCATCGACTGCGCGGTGTTGGGCGACTGGTCGTCCGGCGGGCCGAACATCATCAGGCTGGGCCACCACCAGCGGTTGGTGGCGTCCTGCACCATCGCGCGCTGCGCGTCGGTGCCCTTCTGCATCATCGTCAGCAAGGCGTCGTAGCCCTGGCGCTGGTGGAAGGATTCCTCGCGGCACACACGCACCATCGCGCGGGCATACGGCGCGTACGAGCAGCGGCACAGCGGGATCTGGTTCATGATGGCCGCGCCGTCCACCAGCCAGCCGATCACGCCGACGTCGGCCCACGTGAGCGTCGGATAGTTGAAGATCGACGAGTACTTGGCCTTGCCCGAATGCAGCGCGTCCAGCATCTGGTCGCGCGAGGTGCCCAGCGTCTCGCCCGCCGCGTACAGGTACAGGCCGTGGCCGGCCTCGTCCTGCACCTTGGCCAGGAGGATCGCCTTGCGCTTGAGGGTCGGCGCGCGCGTGATCCAGTTGCCCTCGGGCAGCATGCCCACGATCTCCGAGTGCGCGTGCTGGCTGATCTGGCGCACCAGCGTCTTGCGGTAGTGGTCGGGCATCCAGTCCTTGGCCTCGATGAAGCCCTCGTTGTCGAGGGCGCGCTCGAAGGCCTCCTCGGCGACGACCTCGTCGGCGTTGCGGATGGCGACGCGCTCTTCCTTGGGCGCGGTGTCCATGGCTTGGGTGTACATGGCGTGATCCTCTCAAATGGACGGGGTCAGGTCTTGAATGTTGCGCTTGCTGCGCTTCCCATGGGGTCAGGTCTTGAAAGTTGCGCGTTGATGCCTCAGCCGATGGCCGATCCATCGTCGCGCAACTTTCAAGACCTGACCCCGACGCCGATGTCTCGGCGCGCGACATTCAGTACCTGATACGGGATTCATTTCTTGCGCTGGTCGACGACTCGACGAGCCTTTCCAACCAAAGTGCGTTCGATCGAATCGGGCGGCCCGACGCGCACCGCGGTGCTCACGCCGGTCAGCGTCTTGATGCGTTCCTGCAGCTCGCGGCCGACGGCGCCCGGGTCGGCGCCCGCGTGAGCGGGCAGCAGCTCGCACAGCACCTCGACCTTGTCCAGCAGCCCGTCGCGCGTGACCACCAGCTGGTACTGGCCGCCGAGAGCGCCGTGCGCCAGCACGATCTCCTCGATCTGCGTCGGGAACAGGTTGACGCCGCGGATGATCAGCATGTCGTCGGAGCGGCCGACGATCTTGCCCATGCGGCGCATGCTGCGCGCGGTCGGCGGCAGCAGGCGCGTGAGGTCGCGCGTGCGGTAGCGGATGACCGGGAAGGCCTGCTTGGTCAGCGTCGTGAAGACGAGCTCGCCCTCCTGCCCGTCGGGCAGCACCTCGCCCGTGTCGGGGTCGATGATCTCCGGGTAGAAATGGTCTTCCCAGATCACCGGGCCATCCTGCGTCTCGATGCATTCGCTGGCCACGCCCGGGCCCATCACCTCCGACAGGCCGTAGATGTCGACGGCGTCGATGTTCGCCGCCTGCTGGATGTCGCGCCGCATCGCCTCGGTCCACGGCTCGGCGCCGAAGATGCCGACCTTCACGCTCATCTCGCGCGGATCCAGCCCCAAGCGGCGGAACTCCTCGCAGATGACCTGCATGTACGACGGCGTGACCATGATCGCGTCGGGCTTGAAGTCGGTGATCAGCTGCACCTGCTTCTCGGTCTGGCCGCCGGACATCGGCACCACCGTGCAGCCCAGCCGCTCGGCGCCGTAGTGCGCGCCCAGGCCGCCGGTGAACAGGCCGTAGCCGTAGGCCACGTGCACCATGTCGCCCTTGCGCACGCCCGCGGCGCGCAGCGAGCGCGCGACGAGGTCGGCCCAGTGGTCGATGTCCTGCTGCGTGTAGCCGACGACGGTGGGCTTGCCCGTCGTGCCCGAGGACGCGTGCACGCGCACCACCTGCTCGCGCGGCACCGCGAACATCCCGAACGGGTAGTTGGCGCGCAGGTCGGCCTTGCCGGTGAACGGGAACTTCGCCAGGTCGGCCAGCGTCTTGAGATCCGACGGGTGCACGCCCTTCTCGTCGAACGCCCGCTTGTAGTGCGGCACGTTGGCGTAGACGTGTTCCAGCGTGGCGCGCAGGCGCGCCAGCTGCAGCGCGGCGATCTCGTCGCGGCTGGCGCGTTCGATGGGGTCGAGTTCGACGGGGCGCACGGCATGGATGGGCATCTCAGTCCTTGGAAAGCAAAGCTCTGACTCGAGCGCGGGCGTGCGCTCGGCCGCTCCGGAGGAGCCCGCGCGCCCCCTCGGGGGGCTGCGTACGAAGTGAGCCGGGGGTCGTCATGTCATTCGGCAAGAACCGGCTTGCCTTTCATGGTGTACGAACGGCCGCGGAACGCGAGCACGCGCTCGTCGCGCTGGTTGCGCACGTCGACGTCGTAGACGCCCAGGCGGCCGGTCTTGCTCACCTCGGTGGCGATGGCCACGAGCTGGTCGCCCAGCTTGCCCGGTGCGACGATCTGCACGTCGAAGCCGGCGGCGACGGTGATCTCGTTGTAGGCGTTGCACGCGAACGCGAAGCAGGAGTCGGCCAGCGCGGCCAGCAGGCCGCCCTGGCAGGTGCCGTAGCCGTTGAGCATGTCCTCGCGCACCGTCATCGTCATCGTGCAGCTGCCGGGCCCGATGGCCGCGACCCGCATGCCCATGCCCTGCGAGGCGCGATCGGTGGACCACATGTGGTCGCGCACGCGCTCGGCGATCTTCTGCGCCTCGGACATCAGCGATCCTTGAAGACGGGCGCGCGCTTCTGCTGGAACGCCGCCACACCCTCCGCGAAGTCGTGCGCGCGGCCCAGTTCGCCCTGCATGTGGGCCTCCAGCGTCAGCGCGTCCGACAGCGTCAGCGCCTGCGAGGCGTCGAGCGCCTGGCGCGTGGCCGCCAGCGCCTTGGACGGCATCGCGGCCAGCTTGTCGGCCAGCGCCTGCGCCTGGGCCAGCAGCTCGGCGTCGTCGACCACCTGCCAGACCATGCCGAAGCGCTCGGCGTCGGCGGCCGAGAGCTTGTCCCCCGTGAGCGCCAGCGCGAGCGCGCGCGGGCGGCCCGCCAGGCGCGGCAGCAGCCAGGTGCCGCCGCAGTCGGGGATCAGGCCGATCTTGGCGAAGGCCTGGATGAAGCTGGCCGAGCGCGCGGCCAGCACGATGTCGCAGCAGAACGCGAAGTTCGCGCCCGCGCCCGCGGCCACGCCGTTGACGGCGCACACCACCGGCACCGGCATCGACTGGATGCGCAGCGCGAGCGGGCGATAGTTCTTCTCGATGACGGCGGCGATGTCAGGCTTGCCGTCGGCGCCGGCGGCCATGCCGGGGTCGTTCAGGTCCTGCCCCGCGCAGAAGCCGCGGCCCGCGCCGGTGATCAGGATGGCGCGCACGGCGTCGTCGGCGGCCGCGGCGTCGAGCGCCGCGCGCAGCTCGGCGTGCATGTCGGCGGTGAAGCTGTTGAGCGCCGCCGGACGGTTCAGCGTGAGCGTGCGCACGGCGCCGCGCTGCGCCACCAGGATCAACGCATCGGGCGACGACAGGAGAGTCGGTTCGGACATGGCTGGCCTCGGAAGGGTTGCTGCAAACCCCGGATCTGGGATTGGGCGGGCGCCGGGATGCGACGCGGCCGCGCGGGGTCGCCCGCGTCCGCCATCGCTCGAAAAGGGTTGTCTCCCCCACCAGCATCGCTGGCTTGGTCGATTCTTTGACCGACCGGTCGGTTAATCTTAGACTCACCCTTGATCCGGCGCAAGCCCGCACGGTCCGCACTGCCATGATTGAGGTAAACCCGAATGCCCTGCTACGAGATCGACGGCCTGCGCCCGGTCGTCCACCCGACGGCCTATGTCCACCCCACCGCCGTGCTCATCGGTGACGTCGTGGTGGGCCCAGGCGCCTACATCGGCCCCTGCGCCAGCCTGCGCGGCGACTTCGGCCGCATCGTCCTGCAGGACGGCTGCAACGTGCAGGACACCTGCGTGATCCACGGTTTCCCGGCGTCCGACACCCTGCTGGAGGACAACGCCCACATCGGCCACGGGGCCGTGCTGCACGGCTGCGTCGTCCGCGCCGACGCGCTGGTGGGCATGAACGCGGTCGTGATGGACGAGGCCGAGATCGGCGCCGGCGCGTTCGTCGCCGCCAGCGCCTTCGTGCGCGCCGGCCTCAAGGTGCCGCCCCGCTCGCTGGCCGCCGGCGTGCCGGCCAAGGTGCTGCGCGAGCTCAGCGACCAGGAACTCGGCTGGAAGCGCGAGGGCACCGCCACCTACCAGCGCCTGGCCGAACGGTGCCTGGCCACGATGAAGGAATGCGCGCCGCTGGCCGCGGAGGAGCCGGGGCGAAAGCGCCTGGATGCCGGCACCGTCCAACCGCTGGTGGCGACCAGGCGCGCGGCCGACTAGATCGACGGCAACGCTGCCTCGACTTTTCGCGTACGCTTGCGACGGTTCATGGGGTTGGCGCATCCTCCGTGGCTTGCAAAATCCAGCCCTTCACCCGGGAGACACAAGAATGGATCAACGCGAGTTCGAGGCGGTTGTCGACGAGTTCGGAGCCGACGTGCAGGACCTGGTCGAGCTGGTGGAGACGGCGCGCTACGAGCAGGCGACGGCCGTGGAGATCTCGCGGCTGCTCGATGCGCGGGAGGACCTGCTGGTGCTGGTCAACAAGCTGCCGGCCCTGCGCGCGGCCGAGCCGCCGCCCGCCATGAACGTGCCGCTCGCGAGCCTGCGCGCCCGCATCGCCCACGCGCGCGAGGCGCTCAAGAGCAGCCACGACTCCAGGGAGATCCTGCAGATGGTGGCCGAGACCGGCGAGACCTTCGCCGGCATCGTCGCGCCGCTGCAGGCCGCGGGCCGCTGGCCCAAGGGCCGCTCGCGCTGACCCGCTGCGGTCACAATGCGTCCATGAAACTCGTCATGGACGTCCACTTCGCGGGCGAGACCGCCCGGGTCGGCGCGGTCGCATTCGAGGACTGGGGCGCCGCCGAGGGCACCCGCCAGTACGCGCTGGACATCGCGCACGTCGACAAGCCCGCCAAGGGCGAACTCGACCTGCGCGCGCTGCCCTGGCTGATCCGGGTGCTCGAGGCCAACGGCCTGCAGCCCGAGGCCATCGTGCTCGACGGCTTCGTGCACCTGGACGCCCAGGACACGCCCGCCCTCGGCCGCCGCCTGCACGACGCCCTGGCCGGGCGCAGCGCCGTCATCGGGGTGTCGAAATCCGTCTTCAAGGGCGTGGACACGCCCGACCAGTTCTGCGTCTTCCGCGAGGACGAGACGCCGCCGCTGGTCGTCACCTGCGCCGGCATCGACCTGGGCGCCGCCAAGGCGCGCGTGCGCATGATGCACGGGCGCAAGCGCGTGCCCACGCTGATGAAGCTGGCGGCGCGCATCGCCAAGGGCACCGTCGACGCCTGAGCACATGGACAAGACCACCCTTGCCGCCTACGACGCCGACCCGGCCGGCTACGCCCGCAGCTGGGACACCCAGCCGCCGCCCGACGACATGTACGAGCAGTTGCGCACCTGGTTCACGCCCGGCCCGACCGCCGAGATCGGCACGGGCAGCGGCCGCGACGCCGCGTGGCTCGCCGCCCGCGGCTTCGACGTGCACGGATTCGACGCGTCGGCCGGCCTGCTGGCCCAGGCGCGCGCCGCGCATCCGGGCATCCCGTTCGACCACGCCACGCTGCCCGAGCTGGCCGGCGTGGCGCGCGGCGCGTGGCAGAACGTGCTGTGCGAGACGGTGATCATGCACCTGGACGTCGCGCAGATCGCGCCGTCGGTGCGCACGCTGCTGGCGCTGCTGCGCCCCGGCGGGACGCTTTACCTGAGCTGGCGCGTGACGCCGGACGCGTCCACGCGCGACCCGGCCGGCCGGCTCTACGCCGCGTTCGACAAGTCGCTGGTGACGAGCGCGCTGGCGCCCGGCGACGAGATCGTCTTCGACGAGGACGCCACCAGCGTCGCGTCGGGCAAGCGCCTTCAGCGGCTCGTGATCCGGCGCGCGTCCTAGAAGACGGTGACCCGACGGTCCTCGTCCTCGCGGATGGGCGTGTCGACGTAGTCGAGGTAGGCCGAGTCGTACGCGTCCGGCGCGGCGAAGCGGCGCACGAAGGCGAGCGCCGCGTCGCAGACCTCGCGCCAGCCGCTGTCGATGACCAGCGAGTGTCCGCGGCCGGGGATCTCGACGATCCCGGTGTGGCCCGGATTGAGCAGCTGCTGACGGTAAGCGGCGTTGGCCATCGCCCACGGCACCGTGTTGTCCTTCTGGCCGGAGACGACCAGCAGCGGCCCGCGCTCCTGGTTCAGCGTGTCGACCTGCGCCTCGGTCCACGGATTGAGGTTGGCCGTCGCGGCCTGGAACAGCGGCGCGCCCGGGGCCGGCACCGCGTGCTCGGCGAACAGGGCGCGCGCCTCGTCCTCGCTCACGGCGTTGGCGAACGCGAAGCGGAACTGCTCGTAGGTCAGGCCGATCGCGCGGCGCCGGTTCGACAGGCTGCCCAGCACCGGCCACGACGCCTTGAGCGCCGACAGCGGCAGCGGCAGCACGCCGCGGAATGGCGCGGGGGCGATGGCCACGGTGACGTGCGACTGGCCGCGGCCGGCGAGGATCTGCGCCAGCAGGCCGCCGAACGAATGGCCGATGACGGCCGGCTTGCGTTCGAGCTGGGAGATGACGGTGGAGAGGTGGTCGGCCACCTGGCCCACCGTCTTGCCGGCCATCACGCCGGGGTTGGCGTTGGCCTCGGCCACGCTGGCGGGGTCGTCGGGCCAGCCGGGGGTCAGGGCGATGTAGCCTGCCTCCTCGAAGGCCTCGGCCCAGGAAGCCCAGCTTTCGGGCAGCAGCCACAGGCCGTGCACGAAGACGACGGGCTGCAGTCCCGAGATGTTGGCACGCTGGATCTGCGCGCGTTCGGCGGCCGTGACGCCGCCCGCGGATGACGATGCCGAAGTGCTCATGCGCCTGCTCCCCGCCGGATCCGGGCCTCGACGCGAGTCCGTTTCGGATCCGATTTCATCGTATCCAAATGTTGCGCGACGTCAATCGGGGGAGTGCGAACGTCCCCTGTTCCGAGGAGGTCCGTTACATCGCGTGTGTCCGACGCGACGACCGGTCAGCCGGTCAGGCTGCCGGCGGATGCGCCGCGATCCAGCGATCGGCCTCGGGCAGGCGCTGCGTGCGCACCGTGGCACGGTAGCGGATCAGCGCGGCGTTCTTGACGATGCGCGCGCGCGTGGCCGCCGGGACGTGGGCGCGCACGAACGCGTCCAGACGCGGCAGCAGCGCCGGATCGGCGCCGGTGTCGAAGAAGCGCGCGGCGATCGTGGCGCCCGCGCCCTCGCCGAACAGCGGCTCGACCTGCGCCCAGTGGCCGGCGGCGAAGTCCAGCGTCGGGCCCGGGTGCACGCGTCCGACCGCGCGCATGAGGCGGCTGGCCACCGTCGTCGGCGGCTCGCCGGAGATCGCCAGTTCGAGCGCGCGCCGCGCCAGCGCCGGATCGCGCGCGTGGCCCAGCATCTCGTAGCCTTCGGCCTTTTCCAGCTCCGACCCGGCCGCCAGCGCCAGCCCGTGCAACTGCTCCCAGGTGCGTTCGTCCGCCCGCGTCGCGACGACGTACAGGACGCCTTCGCGGTGATCGGCGTCGAGGCTGTCGTGCCGCGCCATGTAGCGCTCGAACGCCGGTTCGACCCGGCCCAGCACCTGCGGGTCGCCGAACTCGCCGAGCGCCTCGATGAGCGCGACGCGCAGCGTCCGCAGGTCGCCGCTGTCGTCCGCGCGGCCGTCCCAGCCGACCTCGGCCAGGAACGGCGCGAGCAGCGCCCGCGCCCAGGCGCGGAAGGCCGGCTGCGAGGCCAGTCCGTCGTGCAGCCGATCCAGATCCTCCACCTGCGCCACCAGCAGCTGCGCGACGGCGGGCTTGTCGCGCGCGGCCGGCACGCCGGCCATCAGCGCGAGCAGCTCGCCCATCGGCAGCCGGCCGGCCAGCGCGAGCGCCTGCGTGTCGGCCAGCAGGCCCAGCTGGTCGTCGACGCCCAGGCGTCCGAACGCGGGCATCAGCGCGGCCAGGTCGGCAGGCGAGTAGCGGACGCGGGCGTACGTCGACTGGCCCGCGTTGATGATCACCGGGCCGCAGCCGGGCACCACGACATCCTGCGGCTTCGCGCCCGTGACGACGGCGCGCGTCCCGCCGCCGCCCACGACGGCCACCTTCACCGGCACGTGCCAGCGCGCGACGGGCGGCGCATCGATGCTGAACTGGCCTTGCGACAGCGTGACCACCGTGCGGCCGTCCGTGCAGCGCGAAGCCAGCTCGGTGACCAGCGGCACGCCGGCCTGCAGCGTCAGGTCGCGCGCGATGGCGGCGACGGGGCGCGGCGTGTCGACGTCCAGCGCGCGCCACAGGTCCTCGGTCACCGTGTTGCCGTACGCGTGCCTGGCGATGTAGCGCCGCACGCCGTCGCGGAAGGTGTCGTCGCCCTGCCAGGCCTCCAGCGTGCGCACCACCTGCGCGCCCTTCGAGTAGGTGATCGTGTCGAACGCGCCCTCGGCCTGCGACACGTCGTCGATGTGCATGATGACCGGGTGCGTGCCGCGGCGCGCGTCGATGTCCATCGCGCGCTGCCTGTCGCCGGCGTCGTTGGCCCAGCCCGTCCATTCGGGGTGCAGCTGCTCGACGGCCTTGACCTGCATCCACGAAGCGAAACCCTCGTTGAGCCACAGGTCGTCCCACCAGGCCATCGTGACCAGGTTGCCGAACCACTGGTGCGCGATCTCGTGCGCCACGGTCTCGAACACGCGGCGGCGGTCGTCCTCGCTGGCGCGCCGGTCGTCGACGAGCAGGTCGCGCTCGAAGTAGAAGATCGCGCCCCAGTTCTCCATCGCGCCGAAGGTGACGCTGCCGCCCGCGCCGGCCACCATGTCCAGCTTGGGCAGCGGGTACGGCGTGCCGAACCACGCGTTGTAGTACGGCAGCAGCTTCGCCGCGGCGTCCAGTGCGTATCCGGCCTGCGCGGTGTCGCCGCGCTTGACGACGACGCCCACGTCGACGCCGCCGACATCGCGGTGCACGCGCTCGAAGTCGCCCAGGCCGAAGAACAGCAGGTAGGTCGACATCGGCGGCGTCTTCTCGAACCGCACGCGCTTGAGCTCGCCGGGCAGCGCCTCGGTGGACGCGACGGGCATGTTGCCGACGGCCATCAGCGCGGCCGGCACGGTCACGGTCAGCTCGAAGGTGGCGCGGCGCGCCGGTTCGTCCCAGCTCGGAACGAAGCGGCGCGCGTCGGAGTCCTCGAACATCGTGTACAGCGAGCGCACGGGGCCTTGCGGCGCGTCGTGGTCGAGGTGGAACAGGCCGGCGGCCTGGTCGTTGATGTGGCCCGAGTAGGCGATGCGCAGCACGTGGCGGCCCGGCGCGAGCGCGTGCGCGAAGGTGAACGTGGCGCGCTGGCGCCTTGCGTCGAGCGCCATGCGCGGCGCGGCGGCCTCGCCGTCCAGGCTCGCGGTGGAGATGGCCAGGTCGGCGCTGTCCAGCTCGATGCGGTTCGTGCGGCGGCGCACGTCGACGTCGATCTCGACGCGGCCGTCGAACGTGGACTCGGCCATGTTCGGCGTAATGTCGAGGCGGTACGCGGACGGCACGACGTCGTCGGGCAGGATCATGCGGTTCACGGGCGCGGCGATCGCGCCGGTGCACAGCAGGACGAGGACGCCGGCGGCGAGCCGGGAAAGGGAGGTTCGCATGGAAACGGGGTAGGAAGCAGCGTCGCGCATTCTAGGGATCGGGCCGGGGTCTTCCGGCATTTGATTAACGATTCGGTTTACCATCAATCCATTCGTTGACCATTTCCAGCGAGGCATCCCATGCGCAAGTCCCCGCCGGCCGGCTGGCCGCAGGCCCAGTCCGGCCTCTACTACCGCGACGCCGCCAAGGCCATCGATTGGCTCTGCGACGCGTTCGGCTTCGAGGTGCGACTGAAGGTCGAGGGCGAGCCCGGCCAGATCATCCACAGCGAGCTCGTCTATGGCAGCGCGATGATCTACGTCGGCAGCGCGGCGAAAGCGGGCGAGGCCGCCGAGCCCGGCCGCGAGTTCAAGACCCGGCACGCCAGTCCGCTGGACGTCGGCGGCCGCAACACGCAGTCGGTGTGCCTGTTCGTCGACGATGCCGACGCGCACTGCGCGCAGGCCCGCGCGCACGGCGCGGTCATCTCGTCGGAACCTGCCACGCACGACTATGGCGACGACTACTGGAGCGACCGCAGCTACGGCGCGTACGACCTCGAGGGCCATTCGTGGTGGTTCATGCACCGCGTGCGCGAGCAGCCGAAGACGTGACGCGCCGCGCCGCCACCTCCCCGGCCGACGACGGCGCGCTCGACCGCACGCTGCAGGCGCTGGCCGAGCCCACGCGGCGCGCGGTCGTGGGGCTGCTGCGCCACGGCCCGCAGCGCGCGGGCGAGATCGCCGACGCGCTCGCGATGTCGCGCCAGGCGATGAGCCGCCACCTGCGCGTCCTGCGCCAGGCCGGCGTCATCCACGAGGTGGGCGCCGCCGGCCCCGACGACGACGCCCGCGCCCGCACCTACCGGCTGGAGGC
>DATCRO010000692.1:0-3201 GCA_036569025.1 Burkholderiaceae bacterium | reverse complement strand
CGCCTGATGAGCCGCCGTGCCCGGCTCTCCACGCGCCGTCATCCTGCGCGCAGTCGCAGGATCCGCCCCCGGCCATGACGCCGGTCGGCGAACCCGCCGTGTCACCTTGGCGCATTGCGCACAGGCCAAGACGTGGCATGCTCCGCGCCGAACTCAGCCACAAGGATCCCCTCATGCTCACCACGATCGCCAACGTCTTCGTCGCCTTGATCGCGCTGCTGCATGTCTACATCCTCGTGCTGGAGATGTTCCTGTGGACGACGCCGCGCGGGCGCAAGGCGTTCGGCACCACGGCCGAATTCGCCGAGCAGAGCAAGGTGCTGGCCGCCAACCAGGGCCTGTACAACGGCTTCCTGGCCGCCGGCCTCGCCTGGGGCCTTTGCATGGGCGCCGAGGGGCACGGCATCAAGCTGTTCTTCCTGGGATGCGTGCTGGTGGCGGGCATCTACGGCGGCGTCACGGCCAACAAGCGGATCCTGTTCATCCAGGCGGTGCCCGCAGCGATCGGCATTGCGCTGGTGCTGGCCGCGGGGGCGTGAGGAGCAAGGTCCGCCCGGGTCGCCTGATGAGCCGCCGTGCCCGGCTCTCCACGCGCCGTCATCCTGCGCGCAGTCGCAGGATCCGCCTTGGCGAGCCGAAACTGCCGGCCACCGTGGATCCTTGCGACTGCGCGGGGGATGACGCCTTCTCTTCTTGTGAGGCTGCGCGGGCATATCCGTTTTCCGCGCATGGAGCTGCGTAATAACGAACTTACGCATATCGAATGGGGCTCGATAATCGTTTGTCAGATAACGATTTCGAGCCCACCATGAATTTCCAGCAACTGCGCTCCGTGCGCGAAGCCGTCCGCCGCGGCTTCAACCTGACCGAGGTCGCCCAGGCGTTGCACACGTCCCAGCCGGGCGTCAGCCGCCAGATCCGCGAGCTCGAGGAAGAGCTGGGCGTCGAGATCTTCGTGCGCGTGGGCAAGCGCCTGACGGGCCTGACCCAGCCCGGCGCGGCCGTGCTGCCGTGGGTGGAACGCCTGCTGCAGGACGCCGAGAGCCTGCAGCGCGCCAGCGAGGAATTCACCCAGGGCACGACCGGCGTGCTCACGATCGCCGCCACCCACTCGCAGGCGCGCTACGCGCTGCCGACGGCCGTGCGCGACTTCCGCGCCGCCCACCCGGGCGTCCAGCTGCAACTGCACCAGGGCTCGCCCGAGCAGATCGCGCAGATGCTGCTGACGGGAACCGTCGACATCGGCATCGCGTCCCACCTGCTGGCCGAGCGCCCCGAGCTGGTCGCGCTGCCGTGCTACCGCTGGACGCACTCCATCGTCGTGCCCGAGGGCCACCCGCTGGTGGCCGACGGCGAGGTCACGCTCGAGCGGCTGGCCAAGTACCCGATCATCACCTACGACATCGGCCTGACCGGCCGCTGGAGCATCGACGCCGCCTTCAAGCGCGCCGGCCTGCGGCCTGACATCGTCATCACCGCGATGGACGCCGACATCATCAAGACCTACGTCGACCTCGGCCTGGGCGTGGGCATCCTGGCCTCGATCGCGATGGACGAGGACCAGCCCGGCCGCCTGCGGGCCGTCGATGCGCGCCACCTGTTCTCGATCAACACGACCAGCGTGGCCGTGCGCCGCGGCGGCCTGCTGCGCGGCTATGCGTACGACTTCATCCAGACCTTCGCGTCGCACCTGACGCGCGAGGTGGTCGAGGCGGCGCAGGCCGCGCCGAGCGACACCGAGCAGGCGCCGCTGTAGGGATCAGGACGCCAGGGCATCGATGAGCCGCCGCGGCGGCTCGTCGACCCAGTCGATGCGCGCGACGATCCGCCCCGAGACATCGACCGCGGCGATGCGCAAGTCGTGCAGCACGTGGTCGTCGTAGATCCAGTACTGCATCTCGAGCAGGTCGGCTACACGCCGGGTCAGGGCCGGCGTGCCGTCGAGGAAATGCCAGTTCGCGCGCTGCAGCCGGTGCTCGGCCCGGTACTCTCGCCAGGACGCGGGCGTGTCCACGCGCGGGTCGAGGCTGACGACGATCACCGAGAGGTCGACCTTGCGCGCGTCGGCCTCCTGCTGCGCCCGCTCGAGCAGGCGCAGGCTCGTGCTGCAGATGCGCCGGCAAGACCCGTAGGCCAGCGTCAGCAGCGCCGGCCGGCCGGCCCAGTCGGCCATCGCGACGCTGTGGCCCTGGTCGTCGGTCCACTGGCCGTGCAGGCTCCAGACATTGGCCGTCGCCTGCGGCGCCACGGCCGATGCGGGCAACGCCAGGGCCGCCAGGGTGCCCAGGACCGAGCGGCGGGCGAGGCGGTTCGCGTTCATTTGACGATGGTGACGCCCACCGCCTTGGACGGGTCGCCGATGTAGCCGATGGCCCCGGGCGTGCGCCGCACGAAGTCGACGACCTCGCCGTCGGTCGCCTTCAGGAGCGGCGGGTTCACGCCTTCGCGGAAGCTCTTCTTGGCCCAGATCGAGTAGTACTTGCCGTTGTCGACCTGGAGGAAGGCGGCCAGGAACCGGTCCTGGACGGCGCTGTTGTCCACCGGGATCAGTCGCACCGCCCCCGTGAACTGCTTCTCGCCGATGTAGATCATGCGCACGTCCGCCGCGACGATCGTGACGCCGGTGTTCGTGATGACGGCCTGTGCGCGCGCAGCACCCGGCGCGGCTCCTGCAAGCAGCGCCGCGACGCCCAGGACGAGGAAATGCGCCTTGCCTGCCATCGACGTCTCAGAAGCGGATCGCGTATTCGACACGCGACTCGCGGTAGCGATCCTTGATCCGGTCGGTCAGGCTCGTGTGGTCGAACTCCAGCTTCAGGGTGGAACGCGGGTCGATGTCGAAGCGCGCGCCCACCAGCGCGCGCCGGTACGACCGCCCGCCGATCATCGACGCGAAGTAGTCGTCGCCCTGGTCGAGCGAGGCGAGTTCGTAGCGCGCGTAGGGCGTCACGGCACCGAAGCTGCGCCCCACCTGGGCATAGGCGGCGTGGCTGGTGTGCAGGCCGCCGCCGACGACGTTGCGATCGACGAAGCCGAAGTATTCGGCCATGGCCTCCCAGTTGTCCTCGTCATAGACGGCGTAGCCGCCAAGGATCCGCATGGCCGTGAGCGACTGGCCGTCCACCGGGCTGCCGATGCGCCCGGTCAGCGCATGCACGCCCACCGTGGCGCCCCCCAGGGGCAGGCCGAGGTTCAAGCCGA
>DATCRO010000691.1:0-5999 GCA_036569025.1 Burkholderiaceae bacterium | reverse complement strand
TTTTCTCTACGCGAACCTGACCAACGCGCAGTCCAAGCAGGACGTGCTCGAAGGCATTGCCGAGGCGTTCCTGTTCCCGGCCCACTTCGGCAAGAACCTGGACGCCCTGTACGACTGCATGACCGACCTCGTGCACAAGTCGGGCTCCCAGCCCGGCTTCGTCGTCGTGCTGGAGCAGCTGCCGGACAACCCGCGCTTCGACCGTGAATCGCGCGAGCAGCTGCTCGACGTCTTCCGGGATGCGGCCGACTTCTGGGGGGAACGCAAGATTCCCTTCCGGTGCTTCTATTCTTTTCAGTAGCCCGCTCCCAAGAAAACGGGTCATGGGAGCGGGCGGCAGAAGCGGCCCCGATCATCGAGAAGCCGGCCCCGAAGGCCGGCAGCAAAGCCAACGCGAACGCCACCTTCGGCACCAACATGCCGTTGATGAGCAGCGCGTTCGATACCGCGATGTGGCTCAACGCGGCCTGAACACCAGGCGCGTCCACTCGCACGAAGGGCTCCCGCGGGAGCCCTTCTTCATTTCCGGCGGCGCAATCGTGCGCAGGCGTCAGTCGTCGTCGCCGACGTCGGGGCCGCCCAGCGCCTCGGCCGGCAGCGGCGGCAGCGACAGGGCGAGGGCGACGTACTCGTCGACCGGCACCTGCTCGGCGCGGCGCGTCCCGTCGAACTCGCCCGTCCAGCCGTGCTCCGCCAGCCACTTGCCGAGGGTCGCGCGCAGCATCTTGCGGCGCTGCGAGAACGCGATGCCCACGATCCTGCCCAGCACCGCCTCGGGCACCGGGGCCGGGTTCGCGCGCGGGCGCATGCGCACGATGGCCGAATCGACGCGCGGCGGCGGATCGAAGGCGTCGGGCGCGACGTCGAACAGGTGCTCGATCTCGTAGCGCCACTGCAGCATCACGCTGAGCCGGCCGAAGGCCTTGCTGCCCGGCGCGGCGGCCATGCGGTCGACCACCTCCTTCTGCAGCATGAACACCTGGTCGACCACGTGCGGCGCGGCCGGCATCAGGTGGAACAGGATGGGCGACGAGATGTTGTAGGGCAGGTTGCCGACGACGCGGATCGGGCCGCCCAGGCGGTCGGCCAGCGCCGCGAAGTCCACGCGCAGGACGTCGGACTCGACGACGTCGAGGTCGCCCCGCTGGCGCAGCCGGGCCGCGAGGTCGCGGTCGAGTTCCACCACCGTCAGCGCGTCGCAGCGCAGGCGCAGCGGGATCGTCATCGCGCCCAGGCCGGGGCCGATCTCGACCAGGCGCTCGCCCGGCTTCGGGTCGATCGCGCGGATGATGCGGTCGATGACGTCGGTGGCCGTCAGGAAGTGCTGGCCGAAGCGCTTGCGGGCAACGTGCGCCGTCATGACTGTCCACGCCGCACATGGGCGCCCGCCCGGGCCGCAGGCCCAACAAGCACAAGGGAAGCGAGGATCGCATCCGAGCCGAACCGGCTTCCCCCTTGGGGGAGTGAAGGCGGCAAAGGACTTGCGCAGCAAGGCCCCGCCGGAACGGCATCCGGCCTGCAAGCCGGATGCGTCCCGACCGCTCGGAGCGTGGGGGCCGTCATTTATACCGGCGCGTCGCGGTATTCGATGAAGGCCTTGGCGCGCAGGTCGGCCACCCACTCGGCGTAGGCCGGCTCGAACTTCTTTTCCTTGAGCGCGTTGGTGGCCTGCTCGCGCAACGCCTTCGGGTCGACGGTGGTGTCGCGGCGGTCCAGCACCTGGATCAGGTGGACGCCGAAGCGCGAACGCACGGGGCCCGACAGGCCGCCGACCGGCAGCTTGTCCATGGCCTCCTCGAACTCGGGCACGAACGAGCCCGGCGAGGACCAGCCGAGGTCGCCGCCGGCCTGCGCGCTGCCGTCTTCCGAATACTGGCGCGCGAGCTCCTCGAAGGTCTTCGCGCCGCTGGCGATCTGCTGGCGGAAGTCGAGGATGCGGCGCTCGACCGCGTCGATGCCCATCTGCGCGGACGGGCGCAGCACGATGTGGCGCACGCGCGTCTGCGTGATGGTCAGGCCAGACTCCTCGCCGCGCGAGACGACCTTCAGGATGTGCCAGCCGGCGCCACTGCGCACCAGCCCGGTCGTGCCGCCCACCTTGACGTCCTTGATGGCGTTGGCGAACAGGTCGGGGTACTTGTCGAGCGAGCGCGAGCCCATCTCGCCGCCCTTGGCCTTGTTGCTGTCCTCGGACATGTCGCGCACCACCTGCTCGAACGGCTCGCCGTTGCGCACGCGAGCCAGCGCCGCCTCGGCGCGCGCCTTGCGTTCGGCCTCGACGGCGGGCGTGGCCTTGTCGGGCACGGTGACGAGGATCTGCGCGATGTTGACCTGCGGCTGCGCCGTGTGGCCGCCGCGCATCTGGGCGATGTAGTCGGCGATCTCGGCGTCGGTCACGCGGATGTGGTTGACCACCTCGCGCTCGCGGATGCGCTCGATGGTGATCTGGTCGCGGATGCCGGACTTGAACGTGTTGAAGTCGACGCCCTGCTGGCGCAGCCGGTCGCGCAGCTGCTCGGGCGTCATCTTGTTGGACGAGGCGATGTTGGCAATGGCGCGGTCGACCTCGCCGTCGTCCACCTTGACGCCGTTGTCGCGGGCGTAGGTGACGAGCACGCGCTCCTCGACCAGCGCGTCGAGCGCCTGCTTGCGCAGCTCGGCCGCCGTGGGCTGGGCGCCGCCGCGCTCGATGCTTTCCTGCTGCATCTTGGCGACGCGGAACTTCACCTCGTTGTCCGTGACCGACTCGCTGTTGACCACGGCCACGATGTAGTCGGCCGACTTGGCCAGCGGCTTGATCCGCGGCAGCGAGCCGAACTGGCGCACGCCCGAGGCGGCCACCGGCGAGACGAGCGCCGGCTTGTTGACGTCGGCCTCCGGGGCGGCGGTGGCGGGCGTGGCGGGACGGCCGGCGTCCGGGACCTTCTGGGCGAAGCCGGCGGAGGCGGACAGCAGCGCGGCCGTCGCGGCAACCAGGGTCAGGAAATTGAGCTTCAAGCGATCTCTCATGGTGAATTCGTGGTCCCGCCCGGTGCGCCCGGATCGTTGCGCAGCGGCTGGTAGCCGGGCACATTGTCCTTCAGGATCTTCAAGGATCCTGTTCCGAGCGTCGACAGGCCGTTGAGTTCCAGCTGCAGCACCAGGTGGGTCGTGCCTTCGTTGCGGCCGGTGGACGTGCGCTCGACCATGACGCGGCCGATCCAGCAGCCGGCGTCGTACTCGAAGCCGCCGATGGCGTAGGTGGCGCGACGGTCGGACACGCTGTAGTCGGCCCGTCCGACCGCGTACAGGGTGCCCCCGCAGCCGCTGGGCCGCGGCTCGCGGCGGAAGACCGGCCATTGGCCGCCGAGTTCCCACTGCTTGCTGGAATCGCGCGCGTACCGGTAAGTCACGCTCATCGACCGGAAAGGCCCCGGATGGAAGCGAGCGCTCACGACGGCGCGCTGCGTCCAGCCTTCCTTGGAGGACGGGTCTTCTTCCACGATGCCATCGAAGCTCCAGTGCTCCATGGCCGACGACGAGCCGTACAGCAGCAGGTGCGACAGCTTGTGCGAGTCGACGCTGCCGTCGGACGTGATCTGCTGGTCCTTGAACAGCAGCTTCTGCGCGATGCCCAGGCGCAGCAGTTCGCGCCCGTTGCCCGAATCGTTGAAACGGGTCGTGACCCCGGCAGTGAGCTGGTTCGAGTCGTTGACGCGGTCCTGGCCGGTGAACTGGTTCTCGCTGTAGATCGAGACCTCGTTGAAATCCTTCAACGCGGTGTCGTACAGCGGCAGCCTGCCCTGGTCGTGGTACGGCGTGAGCACGTACAGGAACCGCGGTTCCAGCGTCTGCACGAGATCGCGGCCGAACAGCTCGGCCTGCCGCTCGAAGCTGAACGAGCTGTCCGCGCTGAACGTCGGGATCACGCGGGTCGCGTCCAGGCGCGTGCCATCCGCCTGCGTGTCGGTCTCGTAGCTCACGCCATGCACCGTCATGCGCGGTTCGAAGCGGCCCCAGTCCGTCGCGAAATTGCGCGAAATCGAACCCACCACGTGGGCGCGGTTGCCGCCGACGCGCTGGTCGTGCGCGACGAGCGTGGCCTTCGACGGGTCGGGCGCCTGTGCGCGGATGGCCTCGTTGACGAAATCGATGTAGCCGTTCTCCTGGCGCAGGCCGGACAGGTCGAAGCGGTTGGCCTCGGCTTCGAAGTCGAGGCGCACCTGGTCCTTGAGCGTGACGTTGCCGCGCAGGCCCAGTTGGGGGCTGCGCTGGTAAGGCACCTGGATACGAGAGGCGTCGTCGGCTTCGCCGCGGTCTTGCAGCGTCTGGAAGCGCTGCACTCGGGCGTAGGCGTCGATCTCCCCGGCGTCGCCGAACGGCAGGAAGCGCCGCGCGCCCGACAGGTCGATCGGCAGCAGGCGCTGCGTCAGGGCGGGCATCTGGTTGGGAAAATCCTTCCAGTAGTCGGCATCGGAGACGCGCTGCACGCGGGCGCTGTAGCTCAGCCAGTCGCCGCGCTTGCCCTCGTGGGCCCACTCCACGGCACCACGCGGATCGCCGTAGACCTCGTCGTTGGGCAAGCCGTAGGCGGTCACCTGGCCCAGGTCGTCGGGTTCGAGGTAGCGCAGCTCGCCCGTGAGCTCGACGCCTCGCTTGGTGGCGTAGCCGGGCGACAGCGTGGCGTCGATGTTGGGCGCGATGTTCCAGTACCAGGGCACCGACAGCGTGAAGCCGCTGCGGTTGCTCAGGTCGCCGGTGGGCGGCAGCCAGCCGGACTTGCGCTCGGCCGTCACCGGGAACGTGAGCGACGGCGCGTACAGGATCGGCACGCCCAGGAAGTGCAGCACCGCGTGGGTGGCGCGCCCCTCGTTGGCGGTCGTGTCGATGTCGATCTGGCTGCCCGAGATGATCCAGTCGGGCTCGTCCGGGCCGTCGCGCGTGCAGCTCGTGTAGTTGGCGTTGTAGGCCGTCGAGTGGTTGCGGTCGCGCAGCTCGATGCGGTCGGCGTGGCCGCCGGCCTTGCGTGCGCCGAGCTCGTAGTCGGTGCCGACGAGCGTGCCGGCGTTGCGCGTCAGCTCGAGGTCGACGCGGTCGGCGCTGAACCAGTCCAGGCCGCGGGCGATGCGCACATGGCCCTGGCCGTGCGCGGTGTCGCTGAGGCGGTCGTAGGTGAGCAGGTCGGCGAACAGCGTCGTGTCCAGGCGCTTGACCTCCACCTTGCCGCTGGCCTGCGTCACGCCGCCGATGTGGCTGACGACGTCGTCGGCGGTGAGCGTGACCAGGGGCGGCGCGACGTCGGCACCGGGCGCCTCCTTGGGCGGCTCGGGCGGCGGCGTCGTGCGCACGCGCGGGAGCGCCTGGGCGTGCGCGCCGGACGCGAACGCGCACAGCGCGGCCGCGACGGCCAGCGGCGCCAGGGCGGACGGGGGACGGCGATGGCGACGCGACGGAAAAGAACGCAACACGCGATCGGGCTGGAAACGGGGTGGGCGGAACGCCTTGCGACAGCGGAGGGCGGCCCCGCGCGGCGGACAGCGAATCGACGCGTCGACACCGCCCTGCGGGAACCCGAGCCGCGTGCGACGCAGGGGGATTATTAGAATGTCGATTATCCACGACAGTGCTGCCGCCTTGTGTCCGCGCCTCGTGCCGCGTTGCCCGGGAGTCACGAGCCTGCCCCGCGCCACGCTTTCTTCCCGCGCAGCCCACTCCCATCCCGATGATCGATTCCCTCTCCGGCGCCGCCGTTGCGCCCATCGCCTGGACCGATGCCGATCGCCAGCAAGCCTTCGGCCGCTGGTTCGACGAGCTGGCCCCGCGCCACGGCCTGGACCGCAGCACCCTGCACCTCGCCTCGGCCGACGCCAGCTCGCGGCGCTACTTCCGCGTCACGGGGGCCGGCGGCGCCACCTTCATCGTGATGGACTCGCCCGCCGCCGAGGACAGCGTCGCCGCCTTCGTGCACATCGGCGGGCTCATCCTGGGCGCGGGCCTGCACGCGCCGCGCGTCCTCGAGC
>DATCRO010000690.1:0-2542 GCA_036569025.1 Burkholderiaceae bacterium | reverse complement strand
GACCACGGCCCGCAGGTCGCCTCCACCTGCACCGCCGGCCTGGAGGGCGCGATGCTGCGCCTGAAGGAACTGGAGAAGCGCAAGCCGGGCGCCGACTGGCTCAAGGGCTGGGAGGCGCTGTACGACTGGGAAGAAGACCAGAGCGGCGCGCTGATCTTCCTGCAGAACGTGCATCCGAACCCGGATGTCCGCACCGAATCCGAGAAGTGCGAGCAGCGCTGGACGGCATTCCAGACGGCCCTGGGCATGGACGAACAGGTGTACCAGGGCGCCAGGCAGACGCCTGCGCTGCTCAAGGACCCCGTCGACAAACGCGCCGCGCAGCGCGCGCTCGAGGGTTTCGAGGACGCCGGCGTGGGCCTGTCCAGGGACAAGCAGGCGCGCGCCAAGGCGATCGCCGAGAAGCTGGCCGCGCTCGGCCAGCAGTTCAGCCAGAACATCAACGGCGCGCACGTGCGCGTCGGGTTCACGGAAGCCGAGCTGAAGGGCGTGCCCGAGTCGCTGTGGAAGGACCTGCCGCGCGACTCCGAAGGCAAGATCGCGTTGCCCATCGACGGCCCGGCCTACACCATCGTGATGCAGACCGCCGACGACGCCGGTGCACGCGAGCGCCTGTGGCGCGCCAAGACCAACGAGGGCGGCCCGGACAACCTCAAGGTGCTGGCCCAGATCGAACAGCTGCGCCAGGAGCAGGCCCGGCTGTTCGGCCTCGCCAGCTACGACGACTTCGTGCTGCGCCGCCGGATGGTCGAATCCACGGCGCAGGCCACGAAATTCCTCGACGACGTGCGCACGGCCGCCGCCGACGAGGACAGGCACAACGTGATCGAGTTGCGCCAGGCCAAGGCGCGCCACCTGGGCAAGACGCTGGCCGAGACCACGCTGCAGCGCTGGGACACCATGTACTACGCCGAGCGCATCGAGCGCGAGCGCATCGGCCTGGATGACGAGGCGTTCCGCCCGTACTTCCCGCCGCAGGAGAGCCTGCGCTTCGTGATGCGCGTGGCCGAGAAGATGTTCGGCATCCGCTACGACAAGGCAGCCAACACCAACGTGTGGGCGCCCGACGTCCAGGCCTGGGCCGTCACCGACGTGGCCAGCAACAAGAAGATCGCCACGCTGTTCGTCGACCCGTACCCGCGCGAGGGCAAGTACGGCCACGCCGCCACCTGGAACTTCCGCAACGCCGCCACCAGCGTGCCGCGCCAGGCGCAGTCGGCGCTCGTCGTCAACTTCGACCGCCGCGGCCTCACGCTGCGCGAGCTCGAGACGCTGATGCACGAGTTCGGCCACACGCTGCGCAACAACCTGTCGGCCACGCGCTACGCGAGCGACGCCGGCGAGAACGTCGCCCAGGACTTCGCCGAGGCGCCGTCGCAGATGCTGGAGGACTGGGTCTACGACAAGAAGGTGCTCAAGGTCATGCAGGAGGTTTGCCCCGCCTGCAAGCCGGTGCCTGACGAGCTCGTCGACAAGGCGCGCGCCGCGCGCGACTTCGGCAAGGGCATGCAGGTCGCCCGCCAGCAGCTGTACGCCGCCTACGACCTCGCGCTGCACGGCCCGTCCGCGCCCGATCCGATGGAGACGTGGGAGAAGATGGAGGCCGCCACGTCGCTGGGCTACGTTCAGGGCACGACGTTCCCCACCGGCTTCGCGCACATCGCCGGCGGCTACGGCGCCGGCTACTACGGCTACCTCTGGAGCCAGGCGGTGGCCGCCGACATGCGCACCGCGTTCGCCGCCGACAAGCTCGACCCCAAGACCGGCGCGCGCTTCCGCGCCACCGTCCTGGCCGAGGGCGCCCAGAAGCCGCCGCAGCAGGTCGTCAAGGAATTCCTGGGTCGCGACGGCAACGCGCAGGCATTCTTCGACTGGCTCAAGAAGTAGGGCCCGTGCGCCCCCGAATGGACAAGGGCCGCCGAAGCCGCCCTTGTTGCGAGATCGTGCGCCGCCTCTACAGGGCGTCCGACGCGAAGTCCGCCAGGCGCGAACGTTCCCCGCGCGCCAGCGTGATGTGCCCGCCGTGCGGCCAGCCCTTGAAGCGGTCGACCGCATACGTCAGGCCCGAGCTGCCTTCCGTGAGGTAGGGCGTGTCGATCTGCGCGAGGTTGCCCAGGCACACGATCTTGGTGCCGGGGCCCGCGCGCGTGATCAGCGTCTTCATCTGCTTGGGCGTGAGGTTCTGCGCCTCGTCGATGATCACGTACTTGTTGAGGAAGGTGCGCCCGCGCATGAAGTTCAGGCTCTTGACCTTGATCTTCGAGCGCACGAGGTCCTGCGTGGCCGCGCGGCCCCATTCGCCGGCGCCGCCGTCGCCCTTGGACAGCACCTCGAGGTTGTCGTCGAGCGCACCCATCCAGGGGCCCATCTTCTCTTCCTCGGTGCCGGGCAGGAAGCCGATGTCCTCGCCCACGGGCACGGTCACGCGCGTGACGATGATCTCGCTGTAGCGGCGGTCGTCCATCACCTGCGCCAGGCCGCAGGCCAGCGTCGCCAGCGTCTTGCCGGTGCCGGCGGTGCCGCTCAGCGTGACGAAGTCGAC
>DATCRO010000689.1:0-2302 GCA_036569025.1 Burkholderiaceae bacterium | reverse complement strand
GGGCGGCGGCAAGGGGCAGACGCTGCTGGTCGTCGGCGGCGCCGGCGGCGTCGGCTCGATCCTGATCCAGCTGGCGCGCCAGCTGACGCAGCTGAAGGTGATCGCCACGGCGTCGCGGCCCGAGACCAGGGCGTGGTGCCTGGAGCTCGGCGCCCACGCCGTCGTCGACCACGCGCAGCCGCTCGCGCAGGCGCTCGAGGACGGCGGCCACGGCCAGGTCGACTTCGTCGCCGCGCTGACGCAGACCGGCCAGCACTACGAGCAGATCGTCCAGAGCCTGAAGCCGCAGGGCGCGCTGGCCGTCATCGACGACATGCCCGTGCTCGACGCGATGAAGCTCAAGACCAAGGCGATCTCGCTGCACTGGGAGCTGATGTTCACGCGCTCGATGTTCGGCACGCCCGACATGGACGAGCAGGGCAAGCTGCTCGCGGAGGTCGCGCGCCTGGTCGACGCCAAGCGCCTGCGCACCACCGCCGGCGCGCACTACGGCATCATCAACGCGGCCAACCTGCTGCGCGCGCACGCGTTCATCGAGAGCGGCAAGGCGCAGGGCAAGGTCGTGCTGGAGGGCTTCTGAGATGACCACCACCATTGCCACCGCCTCCATCTCGAAGGACGCCGCGCAAGCACTCATCGCGGCCGCGAACGCCGCCTCGCGCGACCTCGGCATCGCCGTCACCATCGCGATCACCGACGCGGGCGGGCACCTCACGGCGCTCGCGCGCGACGACGGCGCGCCCTTCCTCAGCGTCAACGTCGCGATCGACAAGGCGTGGACGGCCACGTCCTTTGGCCTGCCCACGCACACCTGGGCCGACGTCATCGCCAACCCGCAGGTCGCGCAGCTCGCGCACCAGCCGCGGCTGGTGGCGGTGGGCGGCGGGCTGCCCATCGTCAGCGCGGGTCGCGTCGTCGGTGGCATCGGCATCTCGGGCGGCAACGCGGCGCAGGACCGGCAGGCCGCGGAGGTGGCGCTCAAGGCCGTCGGCTTCGAGACGGCGGCCTGACGCGCTGCGCGTCGACGGCCCGTGGAACAGGAGCTCGGCGACGTCGTCGCGGTGACCCGCGTGCGCATCGGCGTGATCGCCCCGCCCGGCGCGTCGAGCGGCGCCCCGTCCAACGGAGGGATCTGGCCTCTCCTCGACATCGCGCCGCTGTGCGACCACGGGGCCGAAGCGGCTGTCGCGATGTGGAGGCGAAGGCCTGACACCGATCCGTCGCTGACGTTCGGTGTCAGGCCTTCGCCGCATGTTGCCGACGTCGTCATGGCCGACGGCGACATCCCGGCGGCAACTTGCGGAGAGGCCGGCCCTCTCGGCTTGCAGGTCGCCAGCCGATGTCGAAACCGCACCCGCCGATCCGTCGTGGAAGGTGTGAACCTTCATCACGGGAGCCGACATGACACCGTCCATCATCGCCCAACCCGCACTGCGCCTCGTCGGGCTGCAGATCCTCACCAAGCCCATGTCGCCCGAAATCCCCGCGCTGTGGCTGCGATTCGCCCCGCGGATGCCGGAGGTCGCATCGCCCATGGAACCGGGCGTCACGTTCGGCGTCATGCAGGGCGCGGGCGACGACCTGATCTACCTGGCCGGCCTGGAGGTCGCGCCGGGCGCGGCGCCACCGGCCGGGATGTCGCAGGTGGCCGTGCCGGCCGGCGACTACGCCGTCTTCGAGTTTCCGTTCGGCGAGATCGGCAAGGCGTATCCGTTCATCTTCGGCACCTGGCTGCCCGAGTCGGGCCATGTGCAGGACGCGCGGCCGCTGCTGGAGCGCTACGGCACGGACTTCTGTCCCGACCAGCCGGGCTCGCCCATGCAGGTGCGCGTGCCCGTGCGGCCGCGCGCGTGACGCGCGCTCAGGCGCCCGCGCGCGCAGGCCACAGCCGCACGGCGAGCGCCGCGAGCGCGCTGGCGGCCGCCACCAGCATCACGCCCGTCCACTCCCACTGCGCCAGCGCCAGGCTGCCGAGCGCGGCGCCGCTGGCCATGCCGATGAACATGCCCGTGAACAGCAGCGCGTTCAGGCGGCTGCGCGCGTGCGCGTCCAGGCCGTAGACGATCGCCTGGTGCGACACCAGGGTCGCCTGCGCGCCGAGGTCGAAGCCGACCGCGCCCACGCCGATGACCCACAGCTGCAGGTCGGCCGGCAGCAGCGCGCCCGCGGCCATCACGAGGAACGAGACGGCGGCGAGGCCGGTGCCCAGGCGCGTCACGAGCTCCGGGCCGCGCGTGTCCGCCAGCCGGCCGGCCAGCGGTGCGGCGAGAGCGCCTGCGGCTCCGGCCAGGCCGAACGCGCC
>DATCRO010000688.1:0-13291 GCA_036569025.1 Burkholderiaceae bacterium | reverse complement strand
CTACCAGCTGGAGCTGCGCCGGACCGGCTACCGGGCCAACGACGCCTACACCGCCTACCTCGAGATGGGCGCGCCGCAGCAACTCGATGACGCCCAGCTCGCGCGGCTGCAATCGCTGACGCTGGACCGGCCCGAATCCGTGCGCACGGTCACCATCGGGAAGAACGGGCTTCTGGACTTCACGGTGCCGATGCACAGCAACGACATCGCGCTGCTGACGCTGCAGCCGGTCAAGCCCTGACCGGTCGCATCCGCCCGGCCTTTCCGGACTGCCGCGGTGGATGAATCACCTTGCCCGCGACCACGGCCTGGCATGTCGGCCCGCAGGCGGCGACCTCGCGCCCCTCCTTCATGCGGCGTCGATGACCCGCTGCGTCTGCTGGCCGAGGCCTTCGATGCCCAGCCGCATCACGTCGCCAGCGCGCAGGTACAGCGGCGGCTTCTGGCCCAGGCCGACGCCGGGCGGCGTGCCGGTGGAGATGACGTCACCCGGCTGCAGGCTCATGAAGCGGCTCAGGTAGCTCACGATGTGCGCGACGCCGAACACCATCGTGCGCGTGTTGCCGTCCTGCATGCGCCGGCCATTGAGGTCGAGCCACAAGCCAAGCCCCTGGGGATCGGGCACCTCGTCGCGCGTCACGAGCCAGGGGCCGATCGGGCCGAAGGTGTCGCAGCCCTTGCCCTTGTCCCATTGGCCGCCCCGTTCCAGCTGGTACTCGCGTTCGGAGATGTCATTGACGACGCAATAGCCGGCGACGTGGCGCAACGCATCCGCTTGCGCGATGTGGCGGCCGCCTTCGCCGATGACCACGCCGAGCTCGACCTCCCAGTCGGTCTTCGTCGAGCCGCGGGGAATCTCGATGGCATCGTCAGGCCCCGCGATGGCGCTCGTCCACTTGCCGAAGACGACCGGCTCCGCGGGAATGGGCATGCCCGATTCGGCCGCGTGGTCCGCGTAGTTCAGCCCGATGCACACGAACTTGCCGACCGCCCCCACGCAGGGCCCGAGTCGCGTGCCCGGCGCCACCAGCGGCAAGGTCCCCGGATCCAGCATCCGCAGCGACGCCAGTCCCGCATCGGTCAGCGTCGCTCCGGCGATGTCCCTGACGATGCCGGCGAGGTCGCGCACCTGCCCTTGCGAGTCGAGCATGCCCGGCTTTTCAAGGCCGGCCGGCCCGTGGCGAAGAAGTTTCATCGGAATCGCTCCTCAAATGGTGACGCCACCGTCCACGGACAGCGCCTGTCCGGTCACGAAGCGGGATTCGTCGCTCGCCAGGTAGACCAGGAGCGGCGTGATGTCGTCCACGACGGCCAGGCGCCCCATCGGTTGCCGCGCGATGAAGTCGCGCTCGGCCTGCGCCGGATCGGCGGCCGCGGCGATGCGGCCGCGCAGCGACGGCGTGTCCACCGTGCCGGGACACACCGCGTTGCAGCGGATGCCCTGGCGGACATGATCGGCCGCGATGGCCTTGGTCAGGCCGATCACGGCCGCCTTGCTGGCGCCGTAGACGCAGCGGTTCGGGAAGCCCTTGATGCTCGAGGCCATCGACGCCATGTTGATGATGCTGCCCCGTCCGGCGGCCAGCATGCCGGGCAGCAACGCCCGCGTGACGCGGTGCATGCTGCCGACATTGATGTCCATGCTCCGCGCCCAGGCCTCGTCGTCGCATTCGAGCAGCGTGCCGTGGTGGACGATCCCGGCGCAGTTGAACAGCACGTCGACCGTCCCGGAAGCACCGGCGACGCGCCGCACGGCGTCGCCGTCGCGCACATCGAGGACGTGCGTGCGCAGTGCCGGGTGATCCAGCGACGCCAGCGCCGCGCCGTCGACGTCGGTGGCGATGACGTGCGCCCCTTCGGCGGCGAAGGCGATCGCCGCGGCGCGACCGATGCCGTTGCCGGCGGCGGTGATGAAGGCCGTCTTGCCTGCGAGTCTCATGGTCGCTCCTTGATGGTCGGGAAGGCCGGCGCCGACTCGATGGAGGCGGCGGGCTCGCTCACCCACCGTTCCTCGGAAGCGCGCAGGTGCGTGAACATCGCCGCCGTCGCGGCCTGCGGGTCGCGCGCCTCGAGGGCACGAAAGATGCGCTCGTGCTCCGCGAGTGCCACGGTCCAGGTCTGCACCGTCTCGGCATGGCCGCTCATGCGCGACGAGATCGGGCTGTGACGGCCGTCGAACAGCTCACCCACCATGCGCACGAGCACCGTGTTGCCGGCCAGTTCGGCGATGCCCAGGTGAAAACGGCGGTCGGCTTCGACAGGCATGCGGCCGCGCGCGTGCTCGCGCTTCATCGCGGCCAGGCTATCGGCGACGCGGTCCAGGCCCGCGCGCGTCACGCGCGCCGCGGCCAGCGCCACGACGGCCCCTTCGAGCGTGGCGCGGGCCTGCATGAGCTCGGTCGGGCTTTCGCCCAGGGCCGGCGTGTGGCGCTCCGCCGCCACCGGCGGTGCACAGACGTAGACGCCCGAGCCCATGCGGATCTCGATCCGGCCGTCGATCTCGAGCGCGATCAGCGCTTCACGCAGCGACGGGCGCGACACCCCCAGTTGCAGTGCCAGCTCGCGCTCGGGCGGCAGGCGCGAGCCCACCTCGTATTGCCCTTCACGGATGACGGTGCGGATGCGGTCGGCCACCTGTTGATAGAGGCGGCGGGTGTCGACCGGCTTTGGCGTGGCAGTCATGGACGCTCCGAACTGGAAAGAATCGCGGGACTGCCCGGCGGTGGCCTGACCACGTCGCCGCCGCGATGCGATCGACCGGCCCGCAGCAGCCGTCGCGCACAGTCTCGCTCATGGCCGTGGCGGCGTTGTTCCGGGTTTCCACTGGTCAGGCCAAATTTAAATCGTGGCAAATTGGCATGACCAGTTTGGACTGACCAATCGCCGTCTCTTCCATGACATCGACGAACGACGCCACGCCTGCCCTGCTCTGCCTGAGCGGCGTGACCAAGCGCTTCTTCAATGTCGTCGCCCTGGAAGGCGTGAGCTTCGACGTGCGTGGCGGCGAGGTGCACGCCGTCTGTGGCGAGAACGGGGCCGGCAAGTCCACGCTGATGAAGGTCATGAGCGGGGTCTACGCGCCCGACGAAGGAACGCTGAAGCTGGACGGCGAACCGCGGCGCTTCGCTTCGCCCCGCGAGGCGCAGGAGCAGGGCATCGCGATGATCCACCAGGAGCTGAACCTGGTGCCCCACCTGAGCGTCGCCGAGAACATCTACCTGGGCCGGGAGCCGCTGCGCGGGTGGCTGGTGGACCGGCGCAAGCTGCGCGCCGATGCGCAGGCCTGCCTCGACCAGCTGGGCGTATCGATCTCGCCGGACGAACTGGTCGCCGGCCTGTCGGTGGCACAGCAGCAGATGGTGGAGATCGCCAAGGCGCTGTCGATGCGGGCGCGCCTGCTCATCATGGACGAGCCCACCTCGTCTCTCACCGATGCCGAGACGACCCAGTTGTTCCGTGTCATCCACGAGCTCAAGCGCGCCGGCTCGGGCATCGTCTACATCTCGCACCGGCTCGACGAGTTGGAGGGCCTGGTCGATCGCGTCACCGTGCTGCGCGACGGCCGCTACATCGCGACGAAGACGTTCGCCGAGACATCGGTCGCCGAGATCGTGGCGCTCATGGTCGGGCGCACGCTCGACAAGCAGTTCCCGCCCGCGCGGCGGCAGCCCACGGCCGAGACGGTGCTCCGGGTGCGCGGGCTGCGTCGCCAGGGCGTGTTCGGGCCGGTCGACTTCGAGCTGCGTCGCGGGGAGATCCTGGGCTTCGCGGGCCTCATGGGCGCCGGCCGCACGGAGGTCGCGCGCGCCGTCTTCGGCGCCGATCCGATCGACGGCGGGCACATCGAGCTGGGCGGCCGCTCGCTCACCGTGCGGTCGCCCATCGACGCCATCAGGGAAGGCATCGCCTACCTGTCGGAGGACCGCAAGGCCCACGGCCTGGCGGTGAAGATGTCCGTCGCGACGAACATCACGCTCGCCAACACGGCGGCGGTGACGGACTGGCGCGGCCTCATCCGCGCGCACGAGGAAATCGCGATCGCGCGCCGCTACATCGAACAGCTGGGCATCCGCACGCCGTCGCCGGACCAGGTCGCCAGGCTGCTGTCCGGCGGCAACCAGCAGAAGGTCGTCATCGCCAAGTGGCTGTTCCGCGATTCGCGCGTGCTGTTCTTCGACGAGCCCACGCGTGGGATCGACGTGGGCGCCAAGGTGGCGATCTACGAACTGCTGGACCAGCTCGCCTGCGCGGGCATCGGCGTCGTGATGATCAGCTCCGAATTGCCGGAGATCCTCGGCATGACCGACCGGATCGCCGTCTTCCACGGTGGCCGCATCACGACGGTGCTCAAGACCCGCGCCACCTCGCAGGAAGAGATCATGCACTTCGCCTCGACGTGCCTGCCCCGGGCCGCCTTGCCGCAACAGGAATCGCTCGTCCCATGAACGAACGCCAGAAGGATCTCGTCCAGAAGTTCGCCGCGCTCGGCGGCCTGTTCGTCCTGGTGACGGTCTTCTCCCTCGCCAGCCCGGCGTTCTTCAGCGTGGGCAACGGCATGACCGTCGCCCTGCAGGTCACCTCCATCGCCTATCTGGGCATCGGCGCGACCTGCGTCATCATCACCGGCGGCATCGACCTGTCGGTGGGCTCGATTCTGGCCCTGTCGGGGGTCGTCGCGGCCCTGGCCGTTCGCGGCGGCGTCAACGTGCCGCTGGCCATGCTGCTGGGGATTCTGACGGGGGTCGGTTGCGGCCTGGTCAACGGCCTGTGCGTCACGGTGATGCGCTTGCCGCCCTTCATCGCCACGCTGGCCATGATGCTGGTGGCGCGCGGCGTGGCGCTGCAGATCACGGACGCGAAGGCCGTCGGCGGCCTCGGCGAGCAGTTCGCCGCGCTCGGCAACGGCTCGCTCTGGCGGATCGTGCGCATCGGCGCCGACGGCTTTCCCGATGTCGTCTTCCCGGGCATCCCCTACCCCGTGCTGCTGATGATCGCGCTGGCGCTCGCCATCGGGCTGATGCTCGGGCGCAGCCGGCTCGGGCGTCACCTCTACGCGGTCGGATCCAACGCGGAGGCGGCGCGGCTGTCGGGCATCGACGTGCGCCGCGTCACGCTGCTGGCCTATGTGCTGTCCGGCGCGCTCGCGGGACTGACCGGGTGCGTGCTGATGTCGCGCCTGGTGACCGCCCAGCCCAGCGAGGGCGTGATGTACGAGCTCGACGCCATCGCCGCGGCGGTGATCGGCGGCACCTCGCTGACCGGAGGCATCGGCACGGTCTCGGGCACGCTGATCGGCGCGTTCGTGATCGGCATCCTGCGCAACGGCTTGAACATGACGGGGGTCTCGGCCTTCGTCCAGCAGATCATCATCGGCCTGGTCATCCTGGTCACCGTCTGGATCGACCAGTTGCGCAATCGACGATGAAACGCGGCGGGTGCGTCTCCTCCCGCGGACCCTCGAGACAAGGTTCTCCCACTTCGAAGAAGGACATGCCATGAAAAGACTCTTCCACGCCGTTCTCGCCTCCGCGCTGCTGCTCGCGGGGGCCGCCGCCACCGCGGCCGACAAGGAGATCGCGGTCATCGTCAAGACCGCCAACTCGGACTTCTGGCAGAACGTCCGCAAGGGCGCGACCCAGGCCGCCTCGGAGCTCAAGGGCTACACCGCCAGCTTCCAGGGCGCGGCCTCCGACACCGACCTCGCCGGGCAGGTCGCGCTGGTGGAGAACGCGGTCAACCGCAAGGTCGCCGCGATCGTGCTGGCGCCGTCGGACCCCGAAGCCCTGATCCCCGCGATCAAGAAGGCCTGGGAGGCGCACATCCCGGTCATCCTGATCGACTCGGCCGCCGCCGACAGCGGCAAGGACTACTACCAGTCCTTCCTCGCGACGGACAACAACAAGGCCGGCGAACTGTGCGCGCAGGCGCTGATCGAGCGTATCGGCACGACGGGCAAGATCGCGATCATGTCGTACACCGCGGGCTCGGGCTCGGAGATCGGCCGGGTGGGCGGATTCCGCAAGTACATCGAGGCGCATTCCAAGCTCCAGATCGTCGGGCCGTTCTACTCCAACTCCCAGATGGGCACGGCGCTCAACCAGACCACCGACGTGCTCGCGGCCAACCCCGACCTCAAAGGCATCTTCGGCGCCAACGAGCCCACCGCCATCGGCATGGGACGCGCGCTGGTGCAGGCCGGCAAGGCCGGCAAGGTGGTGGCCATCGGCTTCGACGGCAATGCCGACCTCCAGGGCTTCGTCAAGGACGGCACGATCTCGTCGATCGCGGTGCAGAGTGCCTACCAGATGGGCAACCTCGGCGTGAAGACGGCGGTGGACGTCCTGAACAAGAAGCCGGTGCCCAAGTTCCGCGACACCGGCGTCGTGATGGTCACCAAGACCAACATCGACACGCCCGCGGCCAAGAACGTCCTGTATTGACGCCATGAAGGCCGCCGATCGCCGCACGCTCGCCGGGGGCCGACTGCGCCTGACCGCGCTCGGCCTGGGCGCCGCCGCGCTGGCGGGCATGTACGCGCCCGTCACGGAACAGGAGGCCGCGGACACGCTCGCCGCCGCCCGCGATGCCGGCCTGCGCTACATCGACACGGCGCCCTACTACGGCTACACGCTGGGTGAACATCGTGTCGGGGCATTCCTGCGGGAGCAGCCGCGGCACGAGTTCACGATCAGCACCAAGGTGGGCCGGCTCATGCGGCCCGACGCGTCGGTGCGCCCGGGCAGCGACGGATGGGCGCGGCCGCTGCCGTTCCGGCCGGCGTTCGACTATGGACGCGACGCCATCCTGCGCTCCGTCGAGGACAGCCTGCAGCGGCTCGGCCTGGACCGCGTGGACCTGCTGCTGGTCCACGACATCGGACGCGTCACCCATGGCGACGCGCACGAGGCCCATTGGGACGCCCTGACGCGAGGTGGCGGATTCCGCGCACTGGAGGAACTGCGTCGCGATGGCCAGGTGGCAGCGATCGGGCTGGGGGTCAACGAATGGCAGGTGATGCGGGAGGCCATGCAGGAGTGCGAGCTGGACTGCAGCCTGCTCGCTGGCCGCTACACGCTGCTCGAGCAGGGCAGCCTGCCCTTCCTCGACGAGTGCGCGCGACGCCATCACGCGATCGTCGTCGGCGGCCCGTTCAACTCGGGGCTGCTCGCGGGGCAGGCCAAGTTCGACTACACCGACGCGCCGCCCGAGCTCCTGCGACGCGCCGCCGCGCTGCGCTCGACATGCGCTGATTTCGACGTGCCGCTGGAAGCCGCGGCACTGCAGTTCCCGCTGGGGCATCCCGCCGTGGTCTCGGTCCTCTCGGGCATGCGCTCGCCGGCACAGGTGCGCCAGAACGTCGCCTGGTTCGAGCGTGCGATCCCCGCCGGATTGTGGGATGCGCTGCGCGACCAGGGGCTTCTGGAGGGCGCCGCGCCATGCCCGCAGGATGGCGGAGCCAGGCCATGAGAATCGACGCGCACCAGCACTTCTGGCGGCTCGCCGAGCGTGGCGGCGCCTGGCCCCCGCCGACGCTCGCGGCCATCCACCGCGACTTCGAGCCCGGGGACCTGGCCCCGCTGCTGCAGGCCGGCGGGATCGACGGGACCGTCCTCGTGCAGTCGCTCCCCACCGTGGCCGAGACGCGCCGCTTGCTCGCGCTGGCGCGGACGACCCGCTTCGTGCACGGCGTCGTCGGCTGGGTCGACATGAAGGCACCGGACGCCGTCGACACGATCGCGGAGCTCGCCCGCGACCCGCTCCTGAAAGGCTTGCGGCCGATGCTGCAGGACCTGGAGGAAGACGACTGGATCGCCGATCCCGCCACTGCGCCGGCCGCGCAGGCGATGGCGCGCCACGGCCTGGTGTTCGACGCCCTGGTGCTGCCGCGGCACCTGCCCGCCCTGCTCACCTTCGCGGCACGTCATCCGCAGTTGCTCGTCGTCGTCGACCATGCCGCCAAGCCGCCGATCGCGCGCGGGCAGATGCTGCCGTGGCAGGACGACCTGGCCCGCCTGGCCGCGCTGCCTCACGTGCACTGCAAGGTCTCGGGCCTGCTCACCGAGGCCGGCGATCGCGCGCGCATCGGGGACCTGCTGCCGTACGTGCAGGCGCTGTGGTCCTTGTTCGGCCCGTCGCGCCTGCTGTGGGGCAGCGACTGGCCGGTGCTGCAGCTGGCCGGGGACTACGCCGGCTGGCTCGCGATGACGACCGCCTTGCTGGCGGCCGTGACGCCTCCTGCCAGCGCCCAGGAAGCCGCCGCCATCCTGGGCGACAACGCCGTCACCCTCTACCGCCTCCAAGGCTCACGCCCATGCTGACCGTCCTCTGCGAAACCCCCGGCAAGCTCGTCGCCGAGCAACGTCCGCGCCCGCCGCGCCAGCCCGGCGAGGTGCTGCTGCGCGTCCGGCGCGTCGGCGTCTGCGGCACCGACCTGCACATCTTCACGGGCAAGCAGCCCTACCTGGCGTATCCCCGCGTGATGGGCCACGAGCTCTCGGGCATCGTCGAGGAGGCCGACCCCGCAAGCGGGCTGGCCCCCGGCGACGCCGTCTACGTGATGCCCTATCTGTCCTGCGGCCGATGCGTCGCCTGCCGCCAGGGCAAGACCAACTGCTGCACGTCGATCCAGGTGCTGGGCGTGCATCGCGACGGTGCGATGACCGAGTACCTCGCGGTTCCCGCGCCGTTCGTCCACAAGGCCGAGGGCATCACGCTGGACGAGGCGGCGATGCTCGAATTCCTGGCCATCGGCGCGCACGCCGTGGCGCGGGGGGACGTCGCCTCCGGCCAGCGCGTGCTCGTCGCCGGCGCCGGCCCGATCGGCCTGGCCGTGATGCTGTTCGCGGCCCGCCGCGGGGCCCGCGTCGTGGCGCTCGATACCCGCCGCGACCGGCTGGACGTCGCTTGCGCGCATCTGGGCATCGAGGCCGCGGTCGAGGTCGGGCCCGACGACGCCCGGGAACTTGCGCGCCTGAGCGACGGGGAGCATTTCGATGTCGTCTTCGACGCCACCGGCAACCCGCAGGCGATGGAACGCGGGTTCGCCTTCATCGCGCACGGCGGCCGCTATGTCCTGGTCTCCATCGTGCAAGGCGACATCTCCTTCGCCGACCCCGAGTTCCACAAGCGCGAGGCGACCCTGCTCAGCAGCCGCAACGCGACCACGGCGGACTTCGAGACGGTGCTTGCCGCCATGCGCGCCGGCGACGTGCCCGTCGCGGCGCTCGCGACCCACCGCATGCAGCTCGCCGACCTGCCGCGCGACTTTCCCGCCCTGCTGGAACCGGGCCAGCACGTCATCAAGGCGATCGTGGAGTGCTGACCGTGTCGACGGGCCAACCGATCCTGCAGTTCGGCACCAGCCGCTTCCTGCAGGCGCACGTCGATCTTCTCGTTTCCGAGGCGATGGCTCGCGGCGATGCCCTGGGCGGCATCACGGTCGTCCAGACCACCGACGATCCGCGCAGCACGGCACGCGTGGCGGCACTGGCCAGCGGCCGAGGCCACCCGGTGCGCATCCGTGGGCTCGCGAACGGGCGGCCCGTCGACGAGCAACGCCATTGCCACGCCGTCCTCGCGGCCCTGCGCACCGCCACCGACTGGCCTGCGGTGCGACGCGAGTTCGCCTCCGACACCCTGCAGGTCGTCGTCTCCAACACCGGCGACGCCGGCTGGCAACTGGACGACACGGACGGCCCGCAGGCGCTGGCGCCGCAGGCCGCCGCGCCGCGCGCGTTCCCCGCCAAGCTGCTGGTCGCCCTTCACGACCGCTGGCAGGCCCGGCCGGATGCCGCGCTGACGCTGCTGCCATGCGAACTCGTCGCGCGCAATGGCGAACGCCTGCGCGACATCGTCGTGGGGCTTGCCATGCAGTGGCAGCTGGATGCGGCCTTCCAGGCGTGGCTGCGCGAGCGTCCGATCTGGGCGAACTCGCTGGTCGATCGCATCGTCCCCGAGGCGATCGAGCCGGTCGGCGCCATCGCCGAGCCCTACGCGCTCTGGGCCATCGAACGCCAGCCGGGCCTGGTGCCGCCGTGCCGGCATGCCGACATCGTCCTGACGGAGGACCTGGGCCCGTTCGAGCGCCTCAAGCTGTGGCTGCTCAACCTCGGCCACACGGCGCTCGCGGAGCTCTGGCTGCGCGACGGACAGCCGCACGGCCGCACGGTGCTGGACGCGATGCGCGACGAATCGACGCGCCTCGCGCTCGAACGGCTTTGGGGCGAAGAGGTGCTTCCCGTGTTCGAGGCCCTGGGCGAAGGCCGCGCGGCGCGCGCCTACCTGGCCGGGCTGCGCGAACGCCTGCTCAACCCCTGGCTCGCGCACCGGCTCGCGGACATCGCCGCCAACCACGCACAGAAGAAGGAGCGCCGCCTGGCGCCCGTCGTCGCGGCCGCGCAGCGATGCGCGCCCGCGCTGGCCCAACCCTGGCTGCGCGGCGCCCTCGCCTCGACGAGCCGCCTCGAAACGAAGGAGTCATCGACATGAAGCGAATGGGCATGGTGATCGGCGTGGCGCCCGAGCGCATCGCCGAATACAAGCGGCTGCACGCCGCGGTCTGGCCCGGCGTGCTGGAGCGCATCGCGGCGTCGGGCATCCGCAACTACTCGATCTACCTGCGCGAGCCGGAGAACCTGCTGTTCGCTTGCTGGGAATACCACGGCACCGACCTCGCGGCAGACATGGCCGCCATCGCCGCGGACCCCGAGACGCAGCGCTGGTGGACATTCACGGATCCGTGCCAGCGTCCGCTGGACAGCCGCGCGCCCGGCGAGCACTGGGCGGCGATGGAAGAGGTGTTCCATGTCGACTGAGTCTGCGTCTTCGGTCCTGCTGCGCCTGCATCCCGCGGACGACGTGGCCGTCGCGCGCGACGCCGTCGCGGCCGGCAGCCTGCTCGCCGGTCCCGAAGGCGTCCTGCGCGCCGCCGACGACGTCCCCGCGGGCCACAAGATCGCCCTGCGCGCCGTCGGCCAGGGGGCCCCCGTGCGCAAGTACGGCCAGGTCATCGGCGTCGCGACGGTGGCGATCGCCGCTGGCCAGCACGTCCACGTGCACAACCTCGACATGGGCGAGTCGCATCCCGCGCATGCGGTCGGCCGCGCCTACGTGCCGACCGTGCCGGTGTTCGAGCCGGCGAGCTTCGAAGGCTTCGTGCGGTCCGACGGCAGCGTCGGCACGCGCAACTTCGTGGGCGTCATCTCGAGCGTCAACTGCTCGGCGACCGTCTGCAAGGCGATCGAGAAGGCATTCGCCGGCGACGCCATGGCGCCATGGCCGGGCGTCGACGGCGTCGTCGCGATCACCCATGGCGGCGGCTGCGGCATGAGCGGCCGCGGCGAAGGCATCGCGCTGCTGCGGCGCACGCTGCGCGGCTATGCGACGCATCCGAACTTTGCCGGCGTCCTGGTCATCGGCCTGGGCTGCGAGGTGAACCAGGTCGGCGCGCTCGTCGAGCCGCTCGTCGCCTCGGGCGACCGCATCCGCACGATGACGATCCAGGAGGCCGGCGGCACGCGCGAGGCGATCGACGAGGGCTGCGCCATCGTGCGCGAGCTCCTGGCCGTCGCGAACGCGGCACGGCGGGAGAAGGTGCCCGCGAGCCGCCTGATGGTCGGCCTGCAGTGCGGCGGTTCGGACGGCTATTCCGGCATCAGCGCCAATCCGGCGCTGGGCGCGGCCGTCGACCTGCTGGTGCGTCATGGCGGCACCGCGATCCTGTCCGAGACACCCGAAATCTACGGCGCCGAACACCTGCTCACGGCGCGCGCCGCGCGCCCGGAGATCGCCGAGCGCTTGATGCAGCGGCTGCGCTGGTGGGAGGACTACACCGGCAAGAACGGCGGCGACATGAACAACAACCCCTCGCCGGGCAACAAGGCGGGCGGCATCACGACCATCCTCGAGAAGTCGCTCGGCGCGGTCGCCAAGGGCGGCACCAGCGGATTGATGGACGTGGTCGAGTACGCCGAACCGGTCGGCACGCACGGACTCGTCTTCATGGACACGCCCGGCTACGATCCCGTGTCCGCCACCGGGCAGGTGGCCGGCGGCGCCAACCTCATCTGCTTCACCACGGGCCGCGGCTCGACCTACGGCTGCAAGCCGACGCCGTCCATCAAGCTGGCGACCAACAGCCAGATGTACGGCCGCATGCGCATGGACATGGATTTCAACGCGGGAGAGATCATCGACGGCCGCCTCGGCGTGCACGAGGCCGGGGCAGCACTGTTCGAGCTGATGCTGGCCACGGCGTCGGGACGGCGGACGCTCAGCGAGCAGCACGACCTGGGCAACAACGAGTTCGTGCCGTGGCAGCTCGGGGCGGTCATGTGATCGAGCTGGATGTCCTGACCGCCGGCGAAGCGCTGGTGCTGCTCGCCGCCGAGAGCCCCGGCGCGCTCGAGCACGTCGAGCGCTTCCGCCGTTTCAGCGCAGGCGCCGAACTCAACGTGGCGATCGGACTGTCGCGGCTCGGCCTGCGCGTGGGCTACGTGAGCCGCGTCGGCAACGATGCCTTCGGGAGGTTCCTGCTGGCGCAGATGGAACGCGAAGGGCTTTCGCTCGGACTCGTCGCCACCGATCGCACCCGATCGACCGGCTTCATGCTGAAGTCCCTCGCGGTCGACGGGGCCGACCCGCTCATCGACTACTACCGCCGCGGCGCCGCGGCCAGTGCGATGGACGCGACCGAACTGGCCGCGGCCGGGCCCATCGCCGCCCGCCATGTCCACCTGACCGGAATCCTCCCGGCGCTCTCAGCCGGTTGCCGCGAACTGGCGTTCGCCATGGCCGCGACAGCGCGTGCGCAAGGTCGCCGCGTGTCGTTCGATCCCAACCTGCGCCCCCGGCTCTGGCCGTCGCAGGAAGAAATGGCCATGACGATCAACGGGCTCGCAGCCCGGTCCGACGTGGTGCTGCCGGGCCTGTCCGAAGGCCGGCTGCTGACGGGAAAGGACAGCCCCGAAGACATTGCCGCGTTCTACCTCGACCTGGGTGCCAGCGCGGTCGCCGTCAAGCTCGGTGCCCAGGGTGCGTTCTGTGCGGATCGCAGCGGCCTGCGCACTTTCGTGCCGGGCGTCCCCGTGCGGCAGGTGGTCGACACCGTCGGCGCCGGCGACGGCTTTGCGGTGGGCGTGATCAGCGGCCTGCTGGAGGGCATGGACCTGGCGGCGGCCACGAGGCGCGGCAACGCGATCGGCGCCCGGATGGTGCAATTCCCGGGCGACAGCGACGGGTTGCCGACACGGCAGGAGCTGGACGGCCTGGCCGCCTGACGGCGGGCCCCGGC
>DATCRO010000687.1:0-2847 GCA_036569025.1 Burkholderiaceae bacterium | reverse complement strand
GGCCAGCACTGCATGGATGTGGGCGTCGGAGCCGAACCAGAGGCGGTACGAACGATTGGCGAACAGCAGCTGGCCCTGCTGCACCGACAGCACCGACACCGCCGCGTCCAGGCCTTCGAGCACCGTCGTGAAGCGCTCGTGCGAGGCCGACAGCTGGTCGCGCACGCGCTTGGCCTCGGTGATGTTGGTGACCGAGGTCATCCAGCCGGTCTGCACGCCCTTGGCATCGATCAGCGGCGAGACGTACATGCGCGCGTCGAACACCGAGGTGTCCTTGCGCATGATCTTGACCTCGATGCCGCCGGCCGGGCTGCGGCCCTGCAGCTCCTGTTGCAGCAGGCGCGAGTTCTCCTCGATGCGATCGTGCGGCCAGTGCGGGAAGGGCGGCAGCTTGCCGACGAGCTCGTTGTCAGAGAAGCCCGTCATCGCGCAGAACGCGGGGTTGACGTAGGTGATGCGGCCCTCCATGTCCATCGCGCGCATGCCCGTGAGCATGGAGTTCTCCATCGCGCGCCGGAAGTTGGTCTCGTGCACCAGTGCGCTCTGGATCTGCGCGCGGCGGCGCACGTGGCGCCAGGTGCCCAGCAGCATCCACACCGTCAGGCCCGACAGCGCCAGCACCATCCAGAACAGCGAGTTGGAGACCAGGCCGATCGACGTGCGGTAGCCCAGCCCGCGCAGGATCAGCCCGTTGGACGCCGGCGCCAGCGGCGCCTCGAACGCGATCGACGGCACGGCCGACGGACGGCCCGGCATCGTCGTGATCGTGCTGGCCAGCAGTTCCTCGTGCTCGTCGAGCACCTCGATCGCGCGCCGCTTGGTCACCTCCTCGGGCACGGCGTGGCGCAGCAGCGCCTCGATCGAGTACTCGGCCACCAGCACGCCCGTGAACGCGGTGTGCGAGATCAGCGGGATCTGCACCTGGAAGACCGCGGTGCCGTCGACGTCGATGAAGGGCTTGGAGAACTGCGGCACGTGCGTGTTGCGCGCCGCCGTGAAGGCCGCCTCCGACGCCGTGTTCGCGCCCTGGTGCGGCAGCGACGGGTCCTCCGCGCTGTTGCGCAGGCTGGCCGCGCCGCGGAAGATCGAGCCGAGGAAGGTCGCGCGCGGCGTGCGGTCGGCGTTGAGCCAGATGACCTGCGTCAGCTCGGGCCGCGCCGGCGCGAAGCTGGCCGTCTGCGTGAAGAAGCTGTCGGTGTCGACGTCGTGCGTGACGATGTCGCGCGTCAGCCGCACCATCAGTTCCTGGTCTTCGGACAGGCGCGAGCGGATCTGCTGCTGCGCGACCTCGGTGTCGCGCCGCACGGCGTCGGTGGCGCGCTCGATCTCCTCGCTGCGCAGCGTCCAGAACGCCGCGACGATCGCGGCCAGGAACAGCAGCACCGAGACCAGCGGACCGAGCGTGGCGAAGCGGTCCTGGCGCGACGGCGACTGGCTGCGCCACCAGCGGCCGAAGACGCGCTGCGTCCATGACGGTGACGGGGTCGAGCCGGACTCGGGAACAGGTTGCATCCGGGCATTATCGAATCAGTGTCGGCCCCCGGCGGCGGAGTACCGCTGGCACCCGCCGCCGGGGGCCGGCCTTGCTCCGGAGCGGCCGGGCGCGGCGGCCGGGCGCTTGCGCGCTTCGCTGGAAATCTTCGTGCTGCATCGCAGCGAAATTGCATATCATGAAATGAACTGTCGCCATTTGAAATCGGTGAATTCTTGTGCGACACTCCGCCCGGTTTAGATCGACCGCTCTACAAAGCCCAGGAGACAGGCATGTCCGCGATTCCCAATTCCCTTCCCGGCGCCGCCGCCAACGACGCCGATGCGCAGGAAACCCGCGAATGGACCGACGCGCTGGCCGCGGTCATCGCCGTCGAAGGCCGTGAACGCGGCCATTTCCTGATCGAGCAGCTGCTCGATCACGCGCGCCAGCAGGGCATCGACCTGCCGTTCTCGGCCAACACGGCGTACGTCAACACGATCGCGCCGGAGGACGAGGCGCAGTTCCCGGGCAACGTCGACATCGAGGAGCGCCTGCGCGCCTACATGCGCTGGAACGCGATGGCGATGGTCGTCAAGGCCAACCGCCTGCACCCGGCCGACGGCGGCGACCTCGGCGGCCACCTGTCGTCGTTCGCCTCGCTGGCCACGATGCTGGGCTGCGGCTTCAACCACTTCTGGCACGGCGCCGACGGCGAGCACGGCGGCGACCTGCTCTACATCCAGGGCCACTCGTCGCCCGGCATCTACGCCCGCGCCTACCTCGAGGGCCGCATCACCGAGGAACAGCTGCTGAACTTCCGCCAGGAGGTCGACGGCAAGGGGCTCTCGAGCTACCCGCACCCGAAGCTGATGCCCAACTTCTGGCAGTTCCCGACGGTGTCGATGGGCCTGGGCCCGCTGATGGCCATCTACCAGGCGCGCTTCCTCAAGTACCTGCACGCCCGCGGCATCGCCGACACCAGCAAGCGCAAGGTCTGGGTGTTCTGCGGCGACGGCGAGATGGACGAGCCCGAGTCGCTGGGCGCCATCGGCCTGGCCGCGCGCGAGAAGCTCGACAACCTGATCTTCGTCGTCAACTGCAACCTGCAGCGCCTCGATGGCCCGGTGCGCGGCAACGGCAAGATCATCCAGGAGCTCGAGAGCGAGTTCCGCGGCGCCGGCTGGAACGTCATCAAGCTGCTGTGGGGCAGCTACTGGGATCCGCTGCTCGCGCGCGACAAGGACGGCGCGCTCAAGAAGCTGATGATGGAGACGCTGGACGGCGACTACCAGGCGTTCAAGTCCAACGACGGCGCGTTCGTGCGCAAGAACTTCTTCGGCCGCGACCCGAAGACGCTGGAGATGGTCGCCAAG
>DATCRO010000686.1:0-3495 GCA_036569025.1 Burkholderiaceae bacterium | reverse complement strand
GGCGTGGCGAGGCCGCCACCGGCGACCGTCGGGTAGCGCGACGCCGGCGGGCGCTTGCCCTTGACGATCCATGCCTCCAGGGCCGGGACCAGCGCGCGCTCGACGGGCGATTCCTGCACGGGGCTCGGGGCGAGCAGGCAGCGCGTGGCGGCGCCGGCCTGGTAGGCGAGGCCGGAGCCGACGCCGCCGCCGTCGCCGTGCTGGGTGCCGGCCACGAGGTAGTAGCGCACGTTGTCGGGCAGCGCGACGTCGCGGCCCGCGCCGTCGGTGACCACCAGCGAGGCGCGGCCGGCCCACCATTCGAAGCTGCCGTCGACCTGCATGATCTTCGGGCAGGTGGCGCTGGCCTGGCAGCTCTTGAGCAGGCCGTCGGTGCGGCCGCCGACGGGGTCGGTCGCCACGCCGTAGGCGAACGGGAACTGGTCGCCGGGCATCCAGTGGTCCTCGTGCTCGCGCGACACGCGTCCCGGCTGGGCGAAGCGTTCGTTGACCCAGGTGCGACGGGCGCCGGCGATCATCGGCAGCAGGCCGTCGAACACCTTGGCGCCCTGGCCGTCCTTGTTGAAGCCCTGGTAGAGGAAGTCGCGCAGGAAGCGGCCCGACTGCGAGGTGCCCGCGGCGATCGCCACGTCGAAGTTGCCCTGCGGGTGCGCCGGGCACGCGGTGCCGGCGGCGCAGGCGGCAGCCTTCAGGTCGGCGACCGGGTTCGCGTTGCCCTGTTCGTCCTTGTCGGCGTAGCGCAGGAAGCCCACCAGGTCGCGCACGGCCGCGAAGCCGATGCCCGAGACCACCGGATCCTTGGCACGGAAGACGAAGCTGTAGATCGTGCCCGGTCCCGGCGCGACGGCCGAGCCGTCGGCGGCCGGCACGGTGGCGGGCGGCGTGAACTCGACGAAGGCGGTGCCGTTGTCGTTGGGGACGTAGTGCCAGTTGACGACCTGCGCGGACGGCGCGCCGTAGCTCTGCTTGCCGTCGGCGCCGATCCAGCTCTGGCGGGCGGTGAAGCGCACTTCGGAGAAGTCGGTCAGCGAGGCCGGCGCGTAGGTCAGCGCGAAGCGGTACGTGCCGTCGGCCACCATCTCCGGGATGTATTCCTCGCGGCTCAGGCCGGTGATCGGCGAGCCGTCCGGGCGCTTGGCCACGGGGAAGCGGGCGCCGACGGCGGCGGTGGCGCCGGCGCCGGACTGCGCGACGTTGGACTGCCAGCCGCTCCACACCACGGTGTAGCCCGCACGCAGGAGCGACGGGAAGTTCTCGCCGGGCGCGGCGCCCTTGACCAGCGCGCTCGCGCCAATGAAGGCCGACAGCGCCGGCTTGGAGCCGCGGTTGGCGACGTCGTAGAACATCACGCGGCGCGCCGTCGAGGCCGACTTCGGGCGCAGGATGACGGCGTCGGTCGTGTAGTCGACGTAGCCGTCGGCGTCGCGCGGGGCATTGGCCAGGTCGACGATGCCGGCGTTGTCGGGGTGCGTGGGCAGCAGGCGGCCGTGGACGATGCCGGTGACGACCGTGTACGGGCCGGCGGCGCCGGCGGGCGTCGCGCCGCCCCAGGCGTCGACGGTGGAGACCACCTCGAAACGATCCACGATGCCGGCCGCGCGCTGCTGCACCGCCGGCGTGGGAGCCGGGCGCGTGGGCAGGGGGGTGGAGCTGGTGGCGTTCCAGGTCGCCAGCAGAACGGTGGCGACGCCGAAGGTCTTGAGGTGGATCACGGTGTCTTGGATTGGCGCATTCCTGCTGTCATCGGACAGTCGGGAGGCCTAGACCTCGCGATGGAGGAATCTTCGACCGTTGGATCCAGAACGGGTATGAATGAATTCCGCTTTGGCGATCCGTTATCCGTGCGGCCGCCTGTTTGCACGCGAATCCGGCAGGAATTCACGGCGGCGTGCGCCTAGAATCCGCCGCATGACCGGTTATCGGCTTTCCGAGCGCCTGCGCGAGTCCATCGAGGAAGAGATCGCCACGGGCAAGCTCCTGCCGGGCTCGCGGCTGGACGAGGTCGAGCTGGCCACGCGTTTCGGCGTGTCGCGCACCCCGATCCGCGAGGCGCTGCGGCTGCTGCTGGGCGAGGGGCTGGTCGAGACGCGGCCGCAGCGCGGCGCGGTGGTGGCACAGGTCACGGCGCAGCGGCTGATCGAGATGTTCGAGGTCATGGCCGAGCTGGAGGCGATGTGCGCGCGGCTCGCGGCGCGGCGCATGTCCGACGCCGAGCTGGCCGAGGTCGAGGCCGCCCACGAGGCCTGCCGCGGCTCGGCCGCCGCGCGCGACGCCGACGCCTACTTCTACGCCAACGAGCGCTTCCACTACGCCATCTACGCGGCGTCGCACAACACCTTCCTGTTCGAGCAGGCGGCCGCGCTGCAGCGCAAGCTGCGCCCGTACCGCCGGCTGCAGCTGCGCGTGCGCAACCGGCCGCAGCGCTCGTTCGAGGAGCACCAGGCCATCCTCGACGCGCTGCGCGAGGGCGATGCCGACAAGGCCCAGCAGAGCATCCGCTCGCACGTGGTCGTGCAGGGCGAGCGCTTCGCCGACCTGGTGGCCAGCCTCGGCCAGATGACCGGCCAGCCGGCGCCCGACGCGCCCGCCGAGCCTGCCCGCAGCGCCTGATCCCGGGCCCCGGCCTGTCGATTCCGGCCGCGGCGATTCGTCGTACGCTTGAAACCCACGCCGCCGCCGGCGTGGCCTTCCCCGCTGTCCAGGAGACCTGCATGAACTACGTCGATGGATTCGTGGTGGCCGTGCCCACCGCCGACAAGGAGACCTACCGGGCGTACTGCCAGCGCATGGCCGCGGTGTTCCGCGAGCACGGCGCGCTGAGCGTGGTCGACACCTGGGGCGACGACGTGCCGCAGGGCCAGCTGACGTCCTTCCCGCTGGCCGTCAAGTGCGCGGCCGACGAGACCGTCGCGTTCGGCTGGACGACCTGGGCTTCGCGCGCCGCGCGCGACGAGGCCTGGCAGAAGATCATGGCCGACCCGCGCATGAAGACCGAGACCAACCCGATGCCGTTCGACGGCAAGCGGATGATCTACGGCGGCTTCGAGGTGATCTCCAAGGCGTGATCGGCGTCGGCTACATGGCGGGTCACGCCCTCGCGAGTCGCTACGCGCGCGCCGGCGGCGCCTGCACCGCGATGTCGCCCAGCACCGCCCGCCGCAGCAGCGGCCACAGCGCCTGGTGCGACTGGCGGAACCAGTCGAGGTGCCCGATCGCGCGCAGGCCGTGGTCGCGCGGGCGCACCTGCAGCGCGGCGCGCGGCGACGCGGGCAGCGTGCGCAGCAGGTCGCCCACCGTCGCCGGGTTGGCGATGTCGTCGTCCTCCGCATGCAGAACCACGATGGGCGTGCGCACCTGGGCATGGAAATCGTCGGCGAGGCCGGCGCGCACGGCGTTGGTGGCGTAGCCGCCGGCCGCGCACCACTGGCCCCACTGGCGCGCGACCTGCGCCGGCAGGTTCTCGCCCAGGCCCAGCCACGAGGTCGGCGCATAGCC
>DATCRO010000685.1:0-5727 GCA_036569025.1 Burkholderiaceae bacterium | reverse complement strand
GCGCGGCTCGGCTCGCGGGCTGGCGCTCGAACCCGCAGGCGCGCGCCTCGACCGCGCGGGCCGGCAGGCGCGCGCCCCCGTCAGCCCCGCACGTCCGCCACCGGGTTCGCGCCGTAGTCGTCGCGCTCCAGCAGCGCGATCAGCTTGCCCGCCGCCGTGGCCGGCGTGTCGAGCGCGCCGCTGCGGTGGAACTCGTCGAAGCGCGCGCGCTCCGGGAAACGCTGCGGGTCGGCGCCGCGCAGCTGCTTCTGCATGTCGGTGTCGATGATGCCCGGCGCCACCGACGCCACGCGCGCGCCGCCGGGCCGCGCCTCCTCCTCGAGCGCCAGGGCGCGCGCGAAGTGGTCGAGCCCGGCCTTCTGCGCGCAGTAGGCGGCGCTGCCGGCCATCGCCCGGCGGCCGAGGCCGGACGACACGAACAGCACGCGGCGGTCGGTGTCCGACCAGTGCGCCGTGGCGCGCAGGAACGCGGCCGTCAGCGCGATGGGCGCCTCCAGCCCGATGCGCAGGCTCTGCGCCAGGTCGGCGGGGTCGCTGCCGGCGATGTCGCCCGGCTCGCTGAGCATCGCCGCGTTGTGGATCAGGCGCACCCGGGCGGGCGGCTTGCCGCCGGCGCGCGCCTCGAACTCGGCCAGCCAAGCGCCCAGCCGCGCGGCGACGGGCAGCGGGTCGGCCAGGTCGATCGGCCACTGCTCCAGCGTGTCGCCGGCCTTGAGCTCGGCCGCGTGGTGGCGCGCCAGCCCGAGCACGAACGCGCCCTGCGCGAGGTACTGGGCCGCGACGCCCTGGCCCAGGCCGCGCGACGCGCCGGTGAGGATGACGAGGGTGTCGGCACGCATGCGCACCCTCCTTCAGGCCGTGCGGCGGAAGGTCGCCAGCAGGGTGCCGGCCACCACGAACAGGCTGCCGAAGACGCGGTTCATCACGCGCAGGTGATGCGGCTCGCGCAGCGCGTGCAGCACCTTGGCCGCAAGCGCCACGTAGCCGGCCATCACCACGAGGTCGGTGAACGACAGCGACATCATGATGATCAGGTACTGCGGCAGCAGCGGATGCGCCAGGTCGACGAAGTTCGGCACCACCGCGAGCATGAAGATCGTGCCCTTGGGGTTGGTCGCGTTGATCATCCAGCCGCGCACGATGAGCTGCTTGCGGGTGAGCACCGGCGCGTCGGTCGACGCGGCGACCATCGGCTTGTCGCTGGAGCGCCACTGCGAGATGCCGACCCAGATCAGGTAGGCCGCGCCCAGGAACTTCATCGCGGTGAATGCCGTCTCCGACGCCTTGATGATCGCGCCCAGGCCGATCACCACGATGATCATCTGCGTCCAGATGCCCAGCACCAGGCCCAGCACCGTGAAGTAGCCGCGCTTGAACCCCTGGTTGAGCCCGGCCGTCATCGCGGCGATGGCGCCGGGGCCCGGCGACAGGCTGATCGCCCAGCAGGCGAGGAAGAAGGTGATCCAGGTGGCGAGGGTCATGACGACTTTCGGGAATGACCCGACATGATGAATGAATGTCGGCGCACGTGCACGACCAGCGGGTTTCAGGCCCCGCCGTCCAGCGCCAGGCTGTAGGTGCGATAGACCGTCTCCAGCGTCCAGCCCTCGGACTCGTACAGCGCCTGGGCCTTCGTGTTGGCGTGCGCCGTCTGCAGGTCCAGCCGCGCGGCGCCCGCCTGGCGGCCGAAGTCGCGCGCGGCGCGCATCAGCGCCCGGCCGGTGCCGCCACGGCGCGCGTCCGGGTCCACGAACAGGTCCGACAGGATGAACACGCGCGCCGCCGCCACCGAGCACCAGGTCGGGTACAGCTGGCAGAAGCCGAGCAGCTGGCCCCGATCCTCGGCGACGAGGATCGTCGACTCGCCGCGCTCCATGCGCTCGTGCAGGAACGCGCTGGCGCGCGCGACGTCGCCGGGCTGCTCGTAGAAGCGGCGGTACGCGTCGAACAGCGGGGCGAGCTGGTCGAGGTCGTCCAGCGAGGCGGGGCGCAGCGTGAGGTCGGTCATGGCGTGATCGTAACGGCGCTGCGTGTCGCCACCCGGCGGCCCATGCGCCGGAAATCAGGCGAAATGCCGACCTGTGGATTTGAACAGTGGTGTCACAATGAGCGCATGGCTGCTCCCAAGACCGTCTTCACCTGCTCCGCCTGCGGCGGCACGAACCCCAAGTGGCTGGGCCGCTGCCCGCACTGCTCGGCCTGGAACACGCTGGAGGAAGGCATCGGCGAGCCGCCGGGCGGCGCCTCGAAGAACCGCTTCCAGGCGCTCGCCAAGAGCCAGCCCGTGGCCACGCTGGCCGACATCGACGCCACCGACGTCGCGCGCACGCCCACCGGCATCGAGGAGCTCGATCGCGTGCTGGGCGGCGGCATCGTGGCCGGCGGCGTGGTGCTGATCGGCGGCGACCCGGGCATCGGCAAGAGCACGCTGCTGCTGCAGGCCGTCGACGCGCTGGCCACGCAGATGAAGGTGCTGTACGTCACCGGCGAGGAGTCCAGCGCCCAGGTGGCGCTGCGCTCGCGCCGGCTCGACCTGCCCGGCACGCAGGTGCGCGTGCTGGCCGAGATCAACCTCGAGCGCATCCTCGCCACGATCGAGTCCGAGCAGCCGGCGTTCTGCGTCATCGACTCCATCCAGACGCTCTATTCCGAGCAGCTCACGTCGGCGCCCGGCTCGGTGGCGCAGGTGCGCGAGTGCTCGGCGCAGCTCACCCGCACGGCCAAGTCCGGCGGCACCACCATCGTGCTGGTGGGCCACGTCACCAAGGACGGCAGCCTCGCGGGCCCACGCGTGCTGGAGCACATCGTCGACACGGTGCTGTACTTCGAGGGCGACACGCACTCCAGCTTCCGCCTCGTGCGCGCGTTCAAGAACCGTTTCGGCGCCGTCAACGAGATCGGCGTGTTCGCGATGACCGAGCGCGGCCTGAAGGGCGTGGCCAACCCGAGCGCCATCTTCCTGTCCACGCACGGCGAGCCGGTGCCGGGCAGCTGCGTGCTGGTCACGCTGGAAGGCACGCGGCCGATGCTCGTCGAGATCCAGGCGCTGGTCGACGCGGGCGGCCCGAGCCCGCGGCGGCTGTCGGTCGGCCTGGAGCGCGACCGCCTGGCGATGCTGCTGGCGGTGCTGCACCGGCATGCGGGCGTGTCCACCGGCGACCAGGACGTCTTCGTCAACGCCGTCGGCGGCGTGCGCATCAGCGAGCCGGCAGCCGACCTGGCGGTGCTGCTGGCCATCCAGAGCTCGATCCGCAACCGCGCGTTGCCGCGCGGCTTCCTGGCGTTCGGCGAGGTGGGCCTGGCCGGGGAAGTACGGCCCGCGCCGCGCGGCCAGGACCGGCTGAAGGAGGCCGCCAAGCTGGGTTTCTCCGTGGCCATCGTGCCCAAGGCCAATGCGCCCAAGAAGCCGATCGAGGGGCTGACGATCCACGCGGTGGAGCGGATCGAGGAGGCGATCGAGGTGTTGCGCGGACTGTGATCGCCGGCCCGCGAGGCCGCACTTCACTGCGCGGTGCCCGGCCGGACGTGGCCGGGGCAGTCGTGGGGTGACTCAGTGGTGGCGTGACTCGGTCATGGCGTGACGCAATCGCGGAGTGGCCAGTCGTGGCTTGGCGCCGGCGTCAGGTCGACCGCATGCCGGGCTGCACCACGCCCGCGTCAGCCGGCGCCGCGGGCGCCTCGCGCAGCAGCGCCCACAGCGAGTAGATGCCGATCGCCGTGCCGATGGGAATGCTGATCAGGCCCAGCACGCTGAAGATGAGCGTGATGATTCGACCGGCCACGCTGCCGCCCAGCAGCATCACGCCGCCGACGATCTCCAGCAGCGGGAAGGCGAGGATGACGGCGAACAGCACCGCACCGAGGCTGGCCAGCCACGCCACGATGGTGGCGTCCCGGCCATGCACCGCCGAGCCGGCGGCCACGCCGGTGAAGCCGACGATCAAGCCGATGCATCCGATCACGCACACGGCTAGGGCGCCTTGGACGATGTGCAGCCAGGCGGCGACACGGACGTGGGTATCGATGACGGGCATGCGGTCTCCAGCGGGTTGATGGGACAAGGGCGAGGGCCGATCGGCGCCGAAAACACCGCATGCGGCGCGGCTCGGCGGGCGCCATGGTCGAGCGGACCATCGTAGCGATATTCGGCCGCGCCGCCATCCCTCGCCGGAGTGGCCGGTGACGTCGCCGCGAGGGCGCCGCAGGCCGGAGCGCCGGACGGTCGCCTCGCGACAGTCGCGGGCCGGGACAGGTCAGACCGGTCCGGCGCGTCCCGAGGGCATCGAGGTCGCCGCCGGCATCGGCTGGGGCGCGTTGCGCAGCAGCGCCCACAGCGAATAGCCGCCGATGGCCGTGCCGATCGGGATGTTGACCAGGTGCAGCACGCTGAACACGAGCGTGATGACGCGACCCGAATCGTTGCCGCGCATCAGCATCACCGCGCCGACGATCTCCAGCACCGCGAACAGCGCGAACGAGATGACCACGATCATGCCGATGCCGCCGATCATCGCGCCGAGTTCCTTGTCCAGGCCGAAGGTCTCCCCGTACACCCCGACGGCAGCAGCCATGGCGCCGATGACCAGGAGCACGCACAGCGACAGGGCGCCCAGGCCGATGTGGAGGACGGCGGCGATACGGGAGTGGGAGTCGAGGGTCATGATCGAGGCCTGCGCGGAAAAGGTCGGTCCGGTGCGGTGGCGGGCACCAACGCCCGCCACGCGCCACGAATGCTAGTGGCGTTGGTGCGCTCAGGCATCCCTCCGAAGGACAAATCGACGGATTCTGCCGACGAATGGGCGCGGGCGCGGCCGGCCCGCGCGGAAACGCGCCGTCGACGGCGGCCCATTGCGCGCCGGCAGGGCGGCGGTGCTACCCTGGGACGTCCGCCGCACCCCGGCCGCCCGAGCTCCACCGTGCAGACCTTCCGCATCGCCGCCGTCTCCGACATCCACGGCAACCTGCCCGCCCTCGAGGCCGTGTGGGCCGAGATCGAGCGCGCATCGCCGACGATGGTCGTCAATCTCGGCGACATCGCGTCCGGCCCGCTGTGGCCCGGCGAAACCGTGCAATGGCTGATGGCGCGCGCCGCCGCCGAGCCGGATCGCTGGCGCACCATCGCCGGCAACCACGAGCGCCAGGTGCTCGCGCCCGACGTCGCGCGCATGGGGGCGTCCGACGCGTACGCGGCGCGCGCGCTGGGCGCGAGTGAGCGCGCGTGGTTGGCCGCGCTGCCGCCCACGCACTGGCTGGCCGACGACGTGCTGCTGTGCCACGGCACGCCGGCCAGCGACCTGGTCTACTTCATGGAGACGGTGATCCCGGGTTTCGGCGTCGACGGCCAGCGCGGCATGCGTGCGGCCACGGCGGTGGAACTGGCCGCGCGCGCCGGCGAGCACCCGCCGGGTGACACCCGCGCGGGCCTGGCGTCCGCGCTGCTGCTGTGCGGCCACACGCACGTGCCGCGCGCGATGGCGGTGCCCGGCGGCCCGCTGCTGGTCAACCCGGGCAGCGTCGGCCTGCAGGCGTACGAGGACGACCACCCGTTCGCGCACGTCGTCGAGACCGGCTCGCCGGACGCCCGCTGGGCCCTGCTGGAGCGCGATCGCCGCGGCGCGTGGCACGTGCAGCTGCGCGCGACGCCCTACGACTGGGCCGCCGCCGCCGCGCGCGCCGAGGCGAACGGGCGCGGCGACTGGGCCGACGCGCTCGCCACCGGCTTCGTGG
>DATCRO010000684.1:0-5200 GCA_036569025.1 Burkholderiaceae bacterium | reverse complement strand
CGACCTCGGCCAGGAAATCGGCCGCCAGCATGCGCGTGCGGAAGCCGCTCTTGTCGACGGGCCTGCCCAGCACGATCTCGTAGGTGCGCTGCAGCTGCGGCAGCGTGAACGGCTCGGCCAGCAGGTAGGCGGGCAGAGACGTGTATTCGACCTTGCTGCGCAGCCGCTCGATGCCGGCACGCAGGATCAGCGCGTGGTCGAACGCGAGCTTCTTCCTGGCGAGCTGCGGATCGTCCACGCCGAACCACGCGACGTCGGCCGCGTTGGCGCCCTTGGCCAGCGTCACGCCGTCCGACGGCATCAGCGCGAAGTAGGCATGCGTGGCCGACCAGCCGCGCGGGTCGCGCGCCGCGCCGCCCCAACTGCCCAGCTGCTCGAGGTAGGGGCTCGCGACGCCGGTCTTCTCGTTCAGCTTGCGGCGCGCGCAGGCCTCGAGATCGTCGTCGCGGTCGATGTCGACGAAGCCGCCGGGCAGTGCCCACAACCCCGGGAACGGCTCGCCCCCGCCGCTGGGCCGCTGAACCAGCAGCACTTTCAACGCGTCGTCGACCACCGTGAAGATCAGGACGTCGACGGTGGTGAAGGGGCGCGGGAAGTCGGGCGTCGTGGTGTCGGACTTGCGGGTGGCCATGGCGCGTCTGCTTGATTTTCGGCGGGATAGGTTGTACTGTACACCTTTATTGGTTGTATTAAGCAACTAAGATCGGGCGGCATCGGAAGGATCCGGCATGCGAAGCCGCTGCGCCATGAGCGGCAGGGACAAGGCGCAGCAGGCGCATGTTCTGCATGCCGCGCCGAGGGTCATCCGGTGCGTTCCAGAATGCCGAATCCGGCGGATGTCCGTGACGCCGCCTCTGATGACCCGGTGACAGGCCGCGACGTCGATTCGCTTCAGTGCAGGCACCGGATGCATCGCCGCGAGGAGTCCCCATGCCCGAGACGCTTGCTCCCTTCTACGCTCTGCACCGCGAGGCGATGGTGTCGGCCATGCGCCAACGGCTCGACCTGGCCGAGCCGAAGTTGCGCGAGCGCGCCCAGTTGTCGGAGATCGACAGCCTGCGCGGGGAGGTGATGGACGAATTCGAGATCGTGCTTGTCCAGATGCCGCAGGTCGGCGGCGCGGAGAATCGCATGAGCGATTTCTTCATGCGCCTGCTCGGTTTCCTGGCGATCGGCCGCGTGCTGCGGCGGCATGGCGTCTCGACGCCCGTGATCGGCGACATCGAGCGCGAGACCTACAAGGCCCAGTTGCTCACCGTGCCGGAGACGGAGCGCCTTGCATCGGGGCGCCAGTTCATGTCGGCGGACAACCAGGCGCTGGTGCGCGCGCAGGCCGCGCGTAGCCGCACGGCCGATCACCGGGCGGCGTTTCCGGACGATTTCGTCTACGACTTCATCGAGCCGGGCCCGGGTGACACGTTCGAGTTCGGCATCGACTACAAGGCTTGCGGGTTCTGCAAGTTCGCGGCTCGCCACGGCGACAAGGAGATCCTGCCCACGCTTTGCGGCCTGGACTTCGACGCCTATGCCGTACGCGGCATCCGCCTGGTGCGCACGCAAACCCTGGCCGGCGGTGCGAGTCATTGCGACTTCCGGTTCTCGCGCATCACGCCGGGCGAGGACGAGCCCGCCTAGGAAAGCGCCTGGCTTGGTGCTCGCGCACGTCCCGTGGGATCACCAGGCCCGGGCCAGAAGACGGCCCGTGGTCGAGGACGGCCTGTCCGACGCGTCATCGTCTCCCGACACCAGATTTCGACCGCCCATCGCAGCATCCTGGCGGCACCGCGTCGCGGCGCGGTAGCGTGGCGGTCTCGTCGTACCGTCGCTGTGGGTGAAAGCTTGTCGTGACACCACCGCGCGCGCCGGCATGACCCATCATCCACCCACAGGACACCGACCGATGCCCCCACGATTCCACGCCCCGTCGATCATTGCCTGCGCCACCGTGCTGGCGTTCGCGCCAGCGAGCCGCGCGCAGGATGCCGCGGCCTCCGCGCCTGCGAAGAAGGTGATCATGCAGCAGACCGACCTGCCGCGCTTCAGCTACCCGATCTCGGGCACGGCCACGAAGTTCGTCGAGTCCGACGGCTTCGGCGCGTTCGCGGCCAAGGTGGGGCAGGACATCGACGGCGTGCTCGGCGGCTACCAGATCGACGACAAGTCCACCCTGGCCGAGCTGCTGGGCGCCAGGCTCGGCGTGCAGGAGATCGCGGGCGACTATGCCGGTGCATTGAAGACCGTCGACGAGCTGCGCGCGCAGCAGACCAAGCCGGCGTCGCAGGCGCTGACGGGGCTGTTCGCCAAGGCGCGCCTGCAGGCCGCCCTGGACGCCGGCGGCGAGTCGGGCCCGGCGTTCGAGGCGGCGTTCCGCAGGCACTACGCCGAGGCGATCGCGCCGTTGCCGTGGGCGATCGTCAAGGACGGCATCAAGAGCTCGTACGGCTATTCGCGCATCGCGAGCCGCGCGGCGGACCTGGGCGACGTCACGACGGAGCTCGACCCGGCGGTCGCCAAGTCGGGCGCGCTGGACTCCGGCGAGGCGTGGGAGCTGATCTCGACGCGCGTGGACCTGAAGTTCGCGCTGCCGCTGTACGCCGCGCGGGCCGACGTGCTCAAGGCCTACATCGCGAAGAACGATACGCCGGTGCCCGAGATCTGGTCGGCGCGCGAGGTCACCCTCACCGCCGCCGACAAGCTCACGCCCGTCAACGTCGCGATCTGGGATTCGGGCATCGACGTGGCGCTGTTCCCCAAGCAGCTGTTCACCGACCCCAAGCCCACCGCCAGCGGTGCGCACGGCTTGGCGTTCGACGACTACGGCAACCCGTCCAAGGCCTGGACGTACCCGCTCAGCGCCGCGCAGAAGGCCGCGTACCCGGCGTTCCAGCAGGAGGTGCGCGGCCGGCTCGACCTGCAGAACGGCATCGACTCGCCCGACGCGCTCGCGGTGCAGAAGAAGTACCGCACGATGTCGCCCGACGAGATGCACGCGATGGAGGAGTTCGACAAGGTGCTGGGCTTCTACGTGCACGGCACGCACTGCGCGGGCATCGCCGTGCGCGGCAACCCCGCGGCGCGTCTCGTGGTCGCGCGCTTCGACGACCAGCTGCCGGACTTCCCGTTCGCGCCCACCGAGGCCTGGGTTCGCAAGATCGGCGGCGATTTCCAGCAGATGGCCGACTACTTCCGAACCCGCCACGTGCGCGTCGTCAACATGAGCTGGGGCGACGACGTGGCCGAGTTCGAGACGTGGCTGTCCAAGACCGGCGGCGGCGCCGACGCCGCCGCGCGCAAGCAGAAGGCGAGCGAGCTGTACGCGTTGTGGCGCGAGGCGATCGAGAATGCAATCAAGTCCGCGCCCGACACGCTGTTCGTCACCGCGGCCGGCAACAGCGACAGCGACGCCGGCTTCCTGGGCGACGTGCCGGCCTCGCTGCACCTGCCCAACCTCATCGCGGTCGGCGCCGTGAACCAGGCCGGTGACGAGACGTCCTTCACCAGCCACGGCGCCACCGTCCTGGTGCACAGCGACGGCTACCAGGTCGAGAGCTTCGTGCCGGGCGGCCAGCGCCTGCGGCTGTCGGGCACGTCGATGGCGTCGCCCAACGTCGTCAACCTGGCGGCCAAGCTGATCGCGCTCGACCCGACGCTCACGCCGGCGCAGACCATTGCGCTGATCCGCGAGGGCGCCACCGACACGCCCGACGGGCGCCGCCACCTGATGGACGAGAAGCGCTCGGTGGCGCTGCTCAAGGCGGGCAAGAAGTAAGTCGGCGCGCGATCGCCGGATTCAACCCGCCGGCCCGCCGAAGATCGCCTCCGGCGACAGCACCGGCAGGAGCACCGACCCTGATCGCGCAAGCTGCGCGACCAGGCGCGCGAGGTCGCCGTGGCCGGTGAGGCCACGCTCCTCGCTGAGCTTCATGTCGGCCACCGGGCCCAGGTCGGACACCAGCAGGCCGTAGGCTTGCGCGCCGGCGCGCAGCACGATCGCGTGGCGGTGGGCGGCGCCCGGCGCGCCGACGTCCGCGGCGATGTCCACCAGCGGCAGCGCCATGTCGTTCCAGGTGACGAAGCCGACGTGGCGCTGCGCGAAGCCGCCGCGCCAGACGCGCACGGCCGCGGTCACCTCGATGCATTCGACGACCTCGCGGGCCTGCACGCCCAGCAGCTGCCCGCCGATCAGGAAGGTGGCGATCTCGACGCCGTCCGGCGCATTGGCCACCGGCGGCGGCGTGGCATCGTGCTGGTCGACGGCCTGGCCGCACGGGATCACGACCACGCCGACCACCGGTTCGACGCCGCCCTCGCCGTGCCGGAACTCGCGGTAGCCGCTGGCGGCCGTGGCGCCGACGATGAAGCACTGGCCGGCCTCCGCCAGCAGGCCCGACCAGGACTGGCCCGGGGCGAGCGCCAGCGCGCTGGTGGGCAGCGTCACGTGCAGCTCGCCGGTGCGCCCGACGACGTGGCCGTCGCGCAGGCAGAACGCGGCGAGCGACCCCGGCGCATCGGGCAGCGCCTCGCGCAGCATGGCCTGGACCTGCGGCGTGGCGTCGAACACGGCCGCGACGCCGCCGACCGCGCGTCCGTCGACCAGCAGCGGCGCGGCGAACACCCAGGTGCCGGCGTCGTGCAGCGCGCCGCTCTCGAAGGGCGAGACGGCGAAGTGCATCGGGTCGCGCAGCGCGAGGCACTCGGCGATCCACGGACTCGCGAGGGTTCGGCCCTCGATGCCGGCGTCGCGGCTCGCGGCGATGACCACGCCCTGCGCGTCGAACACCAGCAGGTTCGCGTAGACCGTGTACAGGCCGTTCAGGCGCGCGAGCGTGGCGCGCGCCGTGCCGGCGTCCAGCAGGGCGAGGACCGGATCGGCGGCCCACCAGCGGACGTCGTTGGCGCGCTCGTAGAGGCTGCGCGCGAGGATGTCGACGGACAGCTCGGCCAGGAGGCGCGCCTCGGACTGCAGGCCCGACGCGACGGTCGCCAGCAGTTGCGACGAAGCGCGCTCGAACTGGTCCTTGGTGCGCCGGCCGGTGGCCGCGATCTCCTCCAGCAGCGAGCGCGAGAACGCGCTGGACTCGCTGGCCTGGTGGATGCGGCCGTTCCACACCATGCGGTCGAGGCGGCGCTGGATCTCGCGGGCGCGCACCGGCACGTCGCGCAGTCGCTGCGAGAAGACGTTCTCCCCGCTGAACGCGAC
>DATCRO010000683.1:0-3125 GCA_036569025.1 Burkholderiaceae bacterium | reverse complement strand
GTCGGCCACCAGGCGGTAGGCGCGGTTGATGCCAACCGGAGACAGCGGCGGCAGGTTGGTCTGGGTCCAGGTAGCGCCGTTGTCGGTGGTGTAGGACGGCACCGAATCGGCCGGCGCCCACACGGCCTTGTTGCGCCCGGTGACCGCGATGTTGCCCGCTCCGGCGGTGTTGGCCGCGGCGCCGGCCGGCAGCGTGGCGAAGCTCGCCCAGCTGTTGCCGCCGTCGCCCGACCAGTAGCCGACGCCCGTGTTGGTCGAGTTGATGACGCCGGCCGCCGCGATGTAGTTCGGATCGGACCAGGCGGTGTCGATGGAATTGCCGCTGTTCCATTGCTTGTTGGGGCTGAGCGTCGGCGTCTTCGTGAGGTCGGTGTGGACCCAGGTGCCGACGTCGCCCGAACCGTTGAGGAAGAAGTACGGCGCGCCCGCCGGCGGCGTGTTCAGGGCCAGGGTGCAGGTTTCCTCGATGCCGTTGATCGAGGCGTTCCAGGTGGGCGTCGATGCGGAGGCGCTCCGGGTCTCGACGATGCCGCCGCCATGCACGTGCATGATGTGGTCGCGGTGGGACGGATCGATCTCGATGTCGTCGACCCAGCCCGAAGCGGTCTGGCCCGGCATGCCGGCCTCGATCTCGCGCCAGGTCCTGCCGCCGTCGTCGGACAGCTGGACGATCTGCTGTCCGGCGTAGTTGCCCCACGTGCCGCTCACCCCCAGCGCGATGCGGGCCGTCGGGCCGCTGCCATACACCGAGATGCCGCCGTAGCCCGCGGCGTCGTTGCTGGCCAGCAAGGTCCAGGTGCTGCCGTTGCTGGCGTCGAACTTGTACAGGCGGCCGGGGCCGGCGTCGCCCGGGCCCGTGCCCTTGGTGAACAGGACGTAGAACTCGCCGTCGGCCGTGCGCACCATGTGCGGGATGTGGTAGCCCGACACCGGGGTCGCGACGGGCGTCCACGTGGCGCCGCCGTTGGTGGACTTGTACAGGTTCGAGGCCAGGCCCGCGGCGTTGACGTAGTCGGGCGCGATGCTGGCCCAGAGGATCCAGGTCGGCGAGCCGCTGCCCTTGCTCGAGGTGTCGTACACGAGCTGCTCGACGCCGATCGGCTGGCCGTTCAGGGCGCTGACCTGGGCGGAGGTCAGCTTGGTCGACGACAGCGACGACACCTGGGCCCAGGTGTGGCCGGAGTCAGCGCTCTTCCACAGGCCGGCCGTGCGCGAGCCGTAGAACAGGATGGACGGATTGTTGGGATCGACCGCCAGGCGCTCCCCGATGGCCCGGCCGACGTTGTTCCCGCCGGCCGAGAAGGGCAGGTTGACGGACGTCCAGCTGCTGCCGCGGTTGCCGGACATGTAGAGCCTGGCCGTGGCGTCGGCCGAGGCGTACATGCCCGTGACCATGTAGACCAGCTGGTCGTTGTTCGGGTCGAGGGCGATGCTCTCGACGCCGTGCTGGAAGCTCTCCGCCGCGCTGAATCCGTCCGTGATCGGCAGCCACGACGAGCTCGCCTGGTCCCAGCGGTAGGCGCCGCCCACGTCCGTGCGCGCGTACAGGACGTTCGGCGACGTCGGATGGAAGATGAGGCCGGTGACATAGCCGCCGCCGCCGAACTTGGCGCTGGCCCAGGTGCCGACCTTGATCGAGAACGCCTGCTGGCTCTTGGCGCCGCACGCGTTCGTGTACGTGACGTTGGCGGTGCAGGCCGCGGCAGGCGTGACGGTCTGTTCGCGCGAGGCACCGCCGGTGCCGCAGCCGCTCCAGCTCCAGGACCCGCCGGACACCGGCTGCGGGCCGAAGGTGGCCGAGGCGCCGGTCTTGAGCGTGGCGGAGCTCGTCTGGATCCAGGTGCCGTTGACCTTGACGTACGGCGTGATGGTCGTCGGCGAGCACGTCTGGGCGATGGAGGGCAAGGCCGAGCCGGCGCCAATGGCCAGCATCAGCGTCGAAAGCTGCAGTCTCATGGTTGTGCCTTTCAGATGAAGGGCTCGGCCGGTTGTCTCCTCCGGTCACGAGCGTTGTGCGCGAGGCCGGCTCAGCGCCTGGGCGCGACCTCGGCGACGGTGGGAAGTACCCTCCTTGGTCTCGATGCGGAGCCGCGCGGCGGGGCGCCGGCCAAGGCCGGGCGCCCTGCGCGCTGGCAGCCTGCGTTCAGTTGCTGTAGAACAGCCCGCGGCCGTTGCCTGCCGCGTAGATCCGCCCGTAGGTGTTCTGGTCGGCCGCGATCGCGCCGATGCCGCCGTACTGGTGCGCGTCGTCGTTGAAGCGCGTCCAGGTGGCGCCCCCGTCGTCCGAGCGATGCACGCCCCAGACGCCGTTGACCACGCCCACCACGTAGACCGCGGCCGAGTACGATGCGCCGGCCTTGGCCTTGCCCAGGGCGATCGTGGTCGCACCCTGCACGTCGGGCCACGCGTTGCTGCCCCAGATCGAGGCGAAGGCACCGAGCTTGGTCCAGGTCGCGCCCGAATCGAGCGAGTGGTAGACGGCGTTGCCATCGGCCAGCCAGACGTCGCCCTCGGCGTTGGGATTGACCGCCAGCGAGGTGGCCCAGAAGGAGTTCGGTGCCAGCTTGGCATCGACCGATGCCTGGCTCAGCGTGAAGCTGTGCCCGCCGTCCGTCGACACGTAGACCTTGCCGGCGCCCGCCCACCACGCGCCGCCCGCCTCGTAGGCATAGACCTTGTTCGCGTTCTTGCGGTCGGCGGCCAGGTGATAGCTGCGCCCGATGCCGGTGCCCACGCTGGGCAGCGCCGGCAGGTTGGTCGCCACCCAGCTGGCGCCGTTGTCGGTGGTGTACGACGGCACCGTGTCGTTCGGCGCCCACACGAGCTTGTTGCGCGCGGTGACCGCGACGCTTCCGCCGGATCCGGCGGCGCCGCCCGGCGCGTTGGCGGCGAACGAAGTCCAGGTCTTGCCGCCATCGCCGGACCAGAAGCCGAAGCCGCCCGAGCTCGTTCCATTGATCGCGCCGATCCCGGCGATGTAGAGCGCATCGGACCAGGCGACGTCCGCGGAGTAGCCGTTGCTCCACTGGCTGCTCGGGCCTTCGGTCGGCTTGGTCGCGAGGTTCGTGTGCACCCACGTCCCGATGTCGCCCGCGCTGTTGATCACGATGTAGGGCGCGCCCGCC
>DATCRO010000682.1:0-4338 GCA_036569025.1 Burkholderiaceae bacterium | reverse complement strand
CCTTCTCGAAGGGCAAGCTGCAGGTGCCCGAGAACGTCGCGTTCATGCCGCAGCGCCCGTACGTGCCCGATGGCAGGCTGCGCGACGCACTGACCTACCCCAATCCGGCCGCGAACTTCAGCGACGACCAGCTGCGCCAGGCGCTGGACGACGCCCTGCTGCCCGACCTGGTGGATCGTCTCGACGACAGCGACGCCTGGAGCCAGAAGCTCTCGGGCGGCGAGCAGCAGCGGCTGGCCATCGCGCGCGTGCTGCTGAAGAAACCGGCGTGGCTCTTCGCCGACGAGGTCACCAGCGCGCTCGACGCGCAGGCCGAGAGCGTGCTCTACAAGCGCCTTGCCGACACGGTGAAGGCGGCGGGCGGCGCGATGGTGTCGATCGCGCACCGCGCGGCGGTGGGCGACTTCCACAACCAGCGCTGGACGCTCGTGCCGCAGGAAGAAGGAAAGGACGGCGGCGCGCGCTACCGCCTGAGCACCTCCGGGGGTCAGCCCGCCGCGGCGTAGCGCTCCCAGCCCTTCCTGCGCAGATCGCAGGCGGGGCATTCGCCGCAGCCGTAGCCCCAGGCGTAGCGATGCTCGCGGTCGCCGAGGTAGCAGGTGTGGGTTTCTTCCACGATGAGGTCGACCAGCGGCTTGCCGCCCAGGCGGTGCGCCAGGCTCCAGGTCTCGGCCTTGTCGATCCACATGAGCGGCGTCTCGATGACGAGGCGGCGCTCCAGCCCGAGCGAGAGCGCGAGCTGCATCGCCTTCATGGTGTCGTCGCGGCAGTCGGGGTAGCCCGAGAAGTCGGTCTCGCAGACGCCGGTGACGATCACCTGCAGCCCGCGCCGGTAGGCCAGCGCCCCCGCGAGCGTGAGAAACAGCAGGTTGCGCCCCGGCACGAAGGTGTTGGGCAGTCCGTCGGCCTGCATGGCGAAGGCGACCTCTTCCGTGAGCGACGAACCGCCCAGCTGCGCCAGCGCGGCGAGCGTGAGCACGTGGTCTTCGCCCAGGCGAGGCGCCCAGTCGGGAAAGCGCTCGCGCATCTTCGCGAGGATGCTGCCGCGCACGTCGAGCTCGACGCGGTGGCGCTGCCCGTAGTCGAAGCCCAGGGTTTCGACGCGCTGGTACTTCGAGAGCGCATCGGCGAGGCAGGTGGTCGAGTCCTGGCCGCCGGAGAACAGGACGAGGGCGGTGGTGTGCAGAGGCATGTCCGTGGGCGGCGGTGCGTGCCGCCGCAATCCAAAGACGCGATTTTCCGTCAGCTTGGCGCAGCTGCCGGAATTCACCGCATCCGCTAGCCGATGCGCATGAAACGCCGAAGACATTCCGGGCATTTATTTCCGAGCGATCGGCGAACTTTCATTCGGCTTTCAACTCGTCACGGCCGGGTCATCTGACGTCTTTAGATTTCATCGCCAGAAATGGCGCACGCCCGGTGCGCCGGTCCAACAACCAACCGAGGGAATCATGACCCAACGCCTCATCGCCCCAGCACTGCTGGGCGTCTCTCTCCTGCTGTCCGCCTGCGGCGGCAGCAGCAGCAACAACGGCATCGTGCTGCCGTTCATCCCGCCGCCCACCAACACCACCACGCCGCCACCCGCAGCGCAGGCGCCGAAGAACGTCCTGTTCTTCCTGGGCGACGGCATGGGCATCACCACCATGACCGCCGCGCGCATCTACAAGGTCGGCGAGGACGGCGATCTCACGATGGACACGCTGCCCGAAACGGCCTTCGTCCACACCTATTCGAACGACGCCCAGGTCACCGACAGCGCTCCTTCGATGTCGGCCTACATGACCGGCGTGAAGATGAACAACGAAGTCATCTCGATGAGCGCCGAGACCAAGGCCACCGACGCCTCGGGCAAGGCCTACCACGTCAACTTCGACAGCACCTGCCCCTCGGGCAACGGCCAGGCGGTGGAAACGCTGCTCGAGCAGAGCAAGGCCAGGGGCTACGCCACCGGCGTGGTCACCACCACCCGCATCACGCACGCCACGCCCGCGGCCACGTACTCGCACGTGTGCCACCGCGACGCCGAGAACACCATCGCCGCCGCGCTCGTGCCGAGCGGCGCCGGCTACAACGGCAAGCTGGGCGACGGGGTCGACGTGTTCTTCGGCGGCGGCACCGACTACTTCACCGCCAAGGAAGACGGCGGCAAGCGCAACGACAAGCGCAACCTCATCGCCGAACTGAAGGCCGCGAAGTACAGCTTCGCCGCGAACAAGAGCGAGTTCGACAAGCTGCCGGCCGACGGCGCCACCAAGATCGCCGGCCTCTTCACCAAGAGCCACATGGCGTACGACCTCGATCGCGACGCCACCAAGGAGCCGAGCCTGGCCGAGATGACCGGCAAGGCCATCGACGCGCTGGCCGCGCGCAAGAAGGGCTTCTTCCTGATGGTGGAAGGCGGGCGCATCGACCACGCGCTGCACGCCACCAACGCACGCCGCGCGCTGCAGGACACGGGCGCCTTCGACGACGCCATCAAGCTCGCGCTCGACAGGATGCAGGCCATCGACCCCGGCCTGAAGAACACGCTGGTGGTGGTCACGGCCGACCACGACCATACGCTGCAGCTCAACGGCTACGCCGCGCGCACCGGCAGGACAGAGGCGGGCAAGCCCGGCGTGCTGGGCCTCGTGAAGGACTACGTCGACACCAGCAAGACCAGCAAGGACGTCGATGGCAACCCCTACACCATCATCGGCTTCGGCAACGGCCCGCGCCGCCTCGCCACGCGAGGCCCGATCTCCGACGCCGAGCTGGAAAGCAAGGACTACCGTCAGGAAGCCGTGGTGCCGATGGATGCGGCCAGCGACTCCGAAACCCACGGCGGCGCCGACGTCTTCCTCGGTGCCCAGGGCCTGGGTGCCGACAACTTCTCCGGCGTGATCACCAACACCGACGTGTTCGGCCTCATCAAGAAGGCGGTCGGCCTGTGAAGGGCAGCGAGCGCTCATCGACGAACACCACCATGAACACGACGACCATGAACCGCATCACCCGCAACACCCGCCTGGCCGCCGCCCTCGTCTGCGCTGCTGCCGGCACCCTGGCCGGCAGCGCCCACGCCGCCGGCGAAGCCAGGAACGTCATCTTCTTCCTCGGCGACGGCATGGGCCCCGTCACCGTGACCGCCGCGCGCATCTACAAGGGCGAGAAGCAGCTTGCCGCCCAGCCCGGATCGCTGGTGAGCCCCGAGCGCGCCAACCTCGTCATGCAGTCGCTGCCGTACGCCGCGCGCGTGAAGACCTTCTCGCTCGACGGCCAGACCACCGACAGCGCGCCCTCCATGGCCGCGTACATGACCGGCGTGAAGATGCGCAACGAAGTCATCTCGATGTCCAGCGACACCACCGCGGTCGACGGCACGGGCAAGCAGTACATCAACGGCGAGGACACCACCTGCCCGCCCACCAACGGCAAGGCCGTCGACACGCTGCTCGAACTCGCCAAGGCCAAGGGCCGTTCGGTGGGTGCCGTGTCGACCACGCGCGTGGGCCACGCCACGCCGGCCACCACCTACTCGCACATCTGCAACCGCAATGGCTACAACACCATCGCCGAGCAGAGCGTGCCGGGCCACGCCAACTACAACCCCAAGCTGCTCGACGGCGTGGACGTGCTCCTGGGCGGCGGCCAGCGCAACTACCTGCCGGTGGCGACCAACCCCGGCAGCAAGCGCACCGACGGCGTCGACCTGGTGGCCGCGATGAAGGCCAAGGGCTACACCTACGTCGACACCGGCACCAAGCTCAAGGCCATCGACACGGCCGCCACCGGCAAGCTGCTGGGGCTGTTCTCCCAGAGCGAGATGGCCTACGAGCTCGACCGCGTGAAGCAGAGCCTCGACCAGCCCAGCCTCTCGGAGATGACCGAGAAGGCGCTCGGCGTGCTCAGCAAGAACGACAAGGGCTTCTTCCTGATGGTGGAAGGCGGCCGCATCGACCACGCGCTGCACGGCACCAACGCCAAGCGCGCGCTGGAAGACACGCTGGCCTTCGACACCGCCATCCAGACTGCGCTCGACTTCATGAACAAGAAGGACCCCGGCCTGAAGAACACGCTGGTGGTGGTCACCGCCGACCACGACCACGCGATCGCCTTCAACGGCTATCCGAAGATCGGCAATCCGATCCTGGGCCTGGTCAATGGCTACGCCGATGGCAAGCCCTCGAAGGCAGCCGATGGCAAGCCATACACCGCTCTGGTGTTCGGCAACGGCGGACGGCCTGGTTCGATCTCCTACGGAGAAGCGAACGACCCCAACGCGACGCCGGACAGCATCGCCAAGAAGATCAATGACAGCAAGGTGAACTCGGAAGACTCGAAGAAGCCGTGGAT
>DATCRO010000681.1:0-9636 GCA_036569025.1 Burkholderiaceae bacterium | reverse complement strand
TGGGCACGGCGCAGCCGGCCAGGGCCAGCGCGGCGGTGGCGGCGGCCAGGCCGGCGAGCGCGCGGGCGCGCTGGGAGGAGGCGTCAGTCATTCGCATGGGGAAGCTCGATTCGGAAATGGGCACCGGGCCCGTCGGACAGCAGGTCGACGCGGCCGCCGTGCGCCTGCACGTATTCGCGCACGATGGACAGCCCGATGCCGGTGCCGCGCACCGCGCCCTCGGGCTGGATCTCGCCGCGGAAGAACGGCTCGAAGATGCGCTCGCGGTCGGCGGGCGCCACCCCGGGGCCCTGGTCGCGCAGGTCGATGCGCACCTTTCCGGGGGACGACGACAGCGTGATGGACAGGACCCCGTTGGCGGGGCTGAAGCGTATCGAATTGGACAACAAGTTGCCGAACGCCGCCGACAGCTTGTCGGCGTCGACGGCCAGCCGCGGCGCGTCGCCGTCGATGCGGATCTGCAGGTGGCGCGCCTGCCACTGCAGCCGCTGTTCCTCGACGAGCGCCTGCAGCAGCTGGCGCAGGTCGGTGTCGCTGCGATTCAGGCGGCGCGCCTCGAAGGCCGCGGCATTGAAGCGCAGCAGCGCCTCGATCTGGCCCTGCAGCGTGGCGGTGTTCTGGCCGAGGATGCGCGCGATCTCGCGCTGGTCGGCGGTCAGCGGGCCGGCCACGCCGTCCTCGAGCAGCGCGACGCCCTCGCGCAGCGCGGCCAGCGGCGTCTTGAGCTCGTGCGACGTGTAGCGCAGGAAGCGGGCCTTGTCCTCGTCGAGTTCCTTCAGGCGCAGGCGCAGCCACTCGAGGCGGCGGCCGAGCGAGCGCATGTCGCTCGGGCCGCGGATGTCGACCGGGTGGTCCATGCGATTCTCGCCGAGCCCGGCGATCGCGCGCTCCAGGCGCTTGAGCGGGCGCGTGAGCCACACGCCGAACGCCAGCGCCAGCAGCGCGGCCAGCCCGATGGCGCCCAGCACCTGCGTGCCCACCGACGCGCGGCCCGCTTCCAGCCGTTCCTGGAGCGCCGCGCTGCGGTCGTCGTCGATGCGGCGCACCTCCGCGGCGATCTGGTCGTTCAGGCGGTCGAGGGTGCGAAAGCGCACGGACAGCGCGTCCTGGCGCCACTGGATCGAGGCCTTGGGCCCGTCGAGCTGTTCCTTGATAGGCTCGACCTGGGCGAGCCATTGCGCGGCCAGCGCGGGGGGCAGGTCATGGCTGCGCATCTCGCCCAACAGGCGCGCGGCGTCGTCGGCGGCCTGCGTGAAGCCGCGCAGCAGCGACGGGTCGTCCAGCACGATGTACTGGCGCGCGCTGCGCTCCATCGCCACGCGCAGTTCGGCCAGCTGGCGCGCATCGGCGGTCAGCAGCAGCGCGCTGGCGGTGGCGACGCGGCTCTGCGCCATCACGCGCTCGAGCGTGAACAGGCCGCCCAGCGACGCGGCCGCGAGCAGGCCCGCGATCAGCAGGAAGGCGGCGAGCAGGGTCTGCCGGAACGACAGGCGCAGGACGTTGGACAAGGGCGTGCGGTACGACGAGGCGAAGCGCGCATTGTCACGCGAGCGCGCCGCGCATGGTGTGCGGGTCATTCCGGCCGGGGCTGCACGCGCGGTCGCGTTGGCCTATCCTGTGGCGGGCCCACGAGGCCGCGGAGGGCCAGTCATGAGAATCCTGATCGTCGGCGCCGGCTCGACCGGCGGCTACTTCGGCGCGCGGCTGGTGCAGGCCGGACGCGACGTGACGTTCCTGGTGCGCCCCGCGCGCGCCGCCGCGCTGCGCGCGAACGGGCTGCGCGTGCTGAGCCCGCTGGGCGACTTCGCCGTCGCGCCGCGCCTCGTGGAGGCGGCCGCGCTCGACGAGACCTTCGACATCGTGCTGGTCACCGTCAAGGCCTTCGGCCTGGCCGCCGCCATCGAGGACTTCGCGCCCGCGGTGGGGGCCGGCACGATGATCCTGCCCGTGCTCAACGGCATGAAGCACATCGACGACCTGCGCGCGCGCTTCGGGCCGGACCGCGTGCTGGGCGGCGTGTGCCGCGTCTCGACGACGCTCGACGCGCAGGGCCGCATCGTGCACCTGGCGCCGCTGCACGAGCTGGTGTACGGCGAGATGGACGGCCAGCGCACGGCGCGCATCGAGGCGCTGCACGCGTTCATGAGCGACGCCGGCTTCGACGCGCACCTGAGCACGCGCATCGCGCAGGACCTGTGGGACAAGTGGATCCTGCTGGCCACGCTGGGCGGCATCTGCGCACTGGCGCGCGGCAACGTCGGCGAGATCGCGGCGTCCGACGGCGGCCCCGACTTCGTGCGCGCGTTCCTGGCCGAGGCCGCGGCCGTCGCGGCCGCGGCCGGCTTCGCGCCGCGGCCGCAGGTCGTCGACTACACGCTGGGCGTGCTCACCGCCGCGGGTTCCGCGCTCACCTCGTCGATGTACCGCGACCTGATGGCCGGCGAGCGCGTCGAGGCCGGCCAGATCCTGGGCGACCTGCGCGACCGCGCGCTGCGCGCGGGCGTGGCGGTGCCGCTGGTGTCGGCGGCCTATGTCCAGCTCGACGTCCACCAGCGCCGGCTGCATGGGCGTTAGACTCGATCCCGTGTGCCACGCCGGGGCATCCGGCGCTCACGTGAGTCCTTGACCGAGAGACCTCGCATGCATCCTGGCCGCCTGTCCCTGCGCACGAAGCTCCTTGCGTTCAATGTCGGGATGGTGGTGGTCACGCTGGCGGTGCTGCTGGGGCTGGACCTCGCGTTCGAGCGGGTGCGCATCAACGGCCCGCTGTACAAGGCCATCGACGGCGGCCAGGCCGTCGTCGCCGACATCCTCCCGCCGCCGCTGTTCATCGTCGAGAGCCACCTGACGGTGTTCGAGCTGGTCGATGCGCAGGCGCACGGCGACACGGCCCGCGTGGGGCTGCTCGAGGCGCTGCTGCACGAGCGCGAGAGCGAGTTCCGGACGCGCCGCGCCGAGTGGGCGCGCACGCTGCCGCCGGGCGCCGTGAAGGACTCGCTGGTGGACGCGGCCTGCGCGCCGGCGGCCACGTACTTCCAGGTGGTCGAGCGCGACCTGCTGCCCGCGCTGCACCGCAACGACATCGTCACCGCGCGCGAGCTGCTCGCGCACACGCTGCAGCCGCTGTTCGCCGACCATCGCGACCGCATCGAGTTCGCCGTCGCCGCCGCGCAGCGCGAGAACGCGCAGCGCGAGGCGAGCGCGGCCACCTTCGTCGAGCGTGTGCGCATCATGATGCTGGCGTGCTGGATCGCGCTGGCGCTTGCCGCGTTCGTGATCGTGCGGCGCGTGCTGATGAAGCCGATCGTCGAGCGCGTGGCCGAGGTCGGCGGCGTCCTCGAGCGCATCGGCGCCGGGGACACGCGCACGCCGGTCGTGGCGGCCGGCGGCGACGAGTTCGACCAGATCCTGGTGGCGATCGACCGCATGCGCGCACGTCTCGCGAGCGCCGTCGACACCGTCGAAGGCCAGCGCCACGACCTGGAGTCGGCGCTCGTCGAGGCGCGGTCGGCCACGCGCGCCAAGAGCGAATTCCTGGCCAACATGAGCCACGAGATCCGCACGCCGATGAACGCGATCCTCGGCATGACGGACCTCGCGCTGCGCACCGAGCTCACCGACAAGCAGCGCGGCTACCTCGGGCAGGCGCGCGCGGCCGCCGAGGCGCTGCTGCTCGTGATCGACGACATTCTCGACTTCTCGAAGATCGAGGCCGGCCGCCTGGTGCTCGAGTCGCGCGACTTCTCGCTCGACGAGGTGTTCGACCGCGTCACCGCGCTGATCGGCCTGAAGGCGCAGAGAAAGGGCCTGGAGCTGCTGCTCAAGACCTCGCCCGAGGTGCCGCCGGTGCTGGTGGGTGATCCGATGCGGCTGCTGCAGGTGCTGGTCAACCTGTGCAGCAACGCCGTCAAGTTCACCGACAAGGGCGAGATCGTCGTCGTCACCGTGCGCAGCGTCGCCAGCCAGGCGGACTCGGTGCTGCTGCGCTTCGACGTCAAGGACACCGGCATCGGGCTCGCCCCGGCGCAGATCGAGGACCTGTTCCGGCCGTTCTCGCAGGTCGACGCGTCGAGCACGCGCGTGCACGGCGGCGCCGGCCTGGGGCTGGCGATCTGCCGCAAGCTCGTCGGACTGATGGACGGCGAGATCGGCGTCGAGAGCGCGCCCGGCCTGGGCAGCGACTTCCACTTCACCGCGCGTTTTCGCGTGGGCAACCCGACGCAGGCCGCGCGGCTGCCGCAAGCCGGCGCGCACCGCGACCTGCGCATCCTGGTGGTCGACGACAGCGCCAACTCGCGCGAGATCCTCAACGACCTGCTCGTGCTGCTGGGCTACGCGCCGGTGGTCGAGGCCAGCGGCGCCGCGGGCCTGGCGGAGCTGCGCCGGGCGGCGGGCGTCGGCCGGCCGTACCAGCTGGTGCTGCTCGATTGGCGCATGCCGGGACTGGACGGCTTCGACGTCATGCGCATGCTGCGCGAGGATCCGCTGCCGGGACCGGCGCCGGCCATCCTGCTGGTGACGGCCTACGGCGACGAGGCGATCGTGCGCGAGGCGGCCAGGCAGGGCGTCGCGGGCTGCCTGGCCAAGCCGGTCGGCGCCTCCACGCTGCTGGACGCGATCAATGGCGCCTGCGGCCCGCAGCGCGGCGGCCCCGCGCCTGCGCCGGCGGCTGCGCCCGCGCGCGGCGCGGCCCCGCGCGCGCGGGCGCCCGAGGCGCTGCGCGGACGCCGCGTGCTGCTGGTCGAGGACAACGAGCTCAATCGCTTCGTCGCCACCGAGCTGCTGTGCGACGTCGCGGGCATGGACGTCACGCTGGCGGGCAACGGCCACGAGGCGCTGGCGCAACTGCGCGAGGCGCGCTTCGACCTGGTGCTGATGGACATCCAGATGCCGGGCATGGACGGCCTGCAGTGCACGCGGCTGATCCGCGCCGACCAGGCGTTCGCGAAGCTGCCGGTGATCGCGATGACGGCGCACGCGATGGCCGGCGATCGCGACAAGAGCACCGCGGCCGGCATGAACGACCACGTCAACAAGCCGTTCGAGCCGGCGCAGCTGTTCGAGGTGATGCTGCGCTGGCTGACGCCGGCCGGGCCCGTCGGGGTGGCTGCACCGGTGGCCGAGCGCCCGCCGGCCTCCGGCCCGGTCGTCGACTTCGAGCTGGGCCTGCGCCGGTGCCTGGGCCGGCCGGAGCTGTATCACAAGATCCTCGCGCGCTACCTGAAGCAGCGCGAGACGTCGGGCAACGAGATCCGCGCCGCGCTCGACGCCGGCGAGCTGGAGGTCGGCGCCCGCATCGCGCACACGCTGGTGTCGACCGCGTCGATGCTGGGCGCGCCGGCGCTGGCGGCGCTCGCGCGCGAGTTGCACGACGCCGTCGACCTGGGCCTGCCCGAGCGCTGGCGGGCGCTGCTCGGGCGTCTGGAGGCGGTGCAGGCCGAGATCGACGTCGAGGTCGCGCGCCACATGCAGGACGTCGCGCCGCCGGAACGTCAGTGACGGATGACGCACGAAAACCGTGCGTTGCGCGGCGGCTTGTCGCTAAACTGAGCCGATGGCGAATTCGCGCGCCCCGGCGGGGCCTCCCTCGTATTCGACCGCCCACCTGGCGCGCCGGCTGGGCGTGTCCGTGCCGACGGTGCAGCGCTGGGTCGACCTGGGCCACCTGAAGGCCTGGAAGACGGTCGGCGGCCATCGCCGCATCGACGCCGACAGCGCCGAGGAGTTCATCCGCGCCCAGATGCAGCAGCGGGGCGGGGCGGCCACGGGGGCCGCCGCCGAGGTCGTCGTGCCGTTCACGGTGCTGGTCGTCGACGACAGCGCCGACGATCGCGACCTGCTGCAGGCGTTGGTCGAGATCGCCGTGCCGGGCGCGCGCATCACCTGCGCCGACAACGGCTTCGACGCGCTGATCGAGGTGGGCAAGGCGATGCCCGATCTCATCGTCACCGACATCTCGATGCCCTACATCGACGGCGTGCAGATGATCCGCCACCTGTCCGCGCCGGGCCACGCCCGGCCGCCGGCCATCGTGGCGGTGTCGTCGCACGGGCCCGCCCATGTCGAGAAGCTCGGCGGCCTGCCGCCGGGCGTCGCGCTGCTGGCCAAGCCGGTGGAGCCGGCGCGGTTCGTCGAGACGGTGAACGCGGCGCTGGACGGGGCCTGAAGGGGCGGCGCTCGGCGCGACGTCCTGCTGCCGCTTCGCGCCCACCCGGTGTCATCCTGCGTGCAGTCGCAGGATGACGGGCAGGCCACCGCTCACGACGCCAGGTTGTCCACCAGCTTGGCCAGCTGCGATGCCTGCGCCGGCTTCTGCAGGTAGCCGTCGAAGCCCGCGCGGTCCGCGGCGTCGCCGGTGCGTTCCCATTCCTGGCCGGTCAACGCGATCAGCACGGGCCGCTCGCCCAGGCGCGAGCGGAATTCGCGGGCGGTGTCGAAGCCGTCCAGCATGGGCATCTGCAGGTCGATGAACGCAATGTCGGGGCGGAACGCGGTGGAGAGCTCGACGGCCGCGTCGCCGTCGTAGGCGACCTCGGTCTCGTGTCCCAGCAGCTTGAAGAAGGTCGCGAGCGAGTCGGCGCTGTCGCGGGAGTCGTCGACGAAGAGGATCTTGGCCATGGAGCGTCGTGCGTCTCGATGATGGAAGTGATGGATCGCTGGCCCGCATCTTCCGGCGGCCACGGTCGCGTGGGCCTAGGCGGCGGACGCGACGCGTTGTCGGACGGCGCCGACACGCCGGCCTCGCGCTTCGGCGCCGCGCGGCGTGAGCTCGGGCCGCGGATCCGGCGCCTCGTCGCATCGGCCCTCGCGCCGCGGGTGCGCGTCCCTAGAGTGCGGCCATCGCCGACTCGAGGACCGCCCGCCATGACGACCACCCTGACCGCTCCCCACCGGCCCTTCGTCCAGGTCGACGTCCCGCGCTGGCGCCTCTGGCCCGTGCTGCTCGCCGGCGTCCTGATGCAGGGCGTGCTGTGGCCCGCGCGCGAGCTGGCGCGGCTGATCGCGCACCAGGCGGCGCCGTTCTTCAACGCGCACGTCTGGGCCTTCGTCGGCCTGGCGATGGTGTTCCAGACCCTGGCCGGCCTCGGCTGCATCGCGGTGATGCGGCGCGTGCTGCCGCAGGCCCCCACCTACCTCGCCTGGCCCGCGCGCGGGCGCTCGCTCGTCGGCCTGGCGCTGGTCATCGGCGTGGGCATGGGCGTGCTGATGCTGGTGGCCGACTGGTGGCCGCAGCTGGCCGCCCATCGCGCGCCGGAAGCGGGCTACGACCCGTCGCATGGCGGCGTCGCCGGCTGGCTCGTCGTGATGGCCTGCTCGGGCCTGTGCGAGGAGCCGATCTTCCGCGGCCTGCTGGTGGGCCTGCTGACCGCGCTGGTGCCCGGCCGCGTGCGCGTCGGCCGGGTCGACCTGCCCGTGTCGGGCGTGCTGGTGGCGTTGCTGTTCGGCCTCGCGCACTACGAGTCGTTCCGCGTCGACCCGCTGTCGCTGGCGATCGCCCAGCAGCTGTACGCGTTCGCGTTCGGCCTGATCTACGTCTGGCTGATGGAGCGCTCGCGCAGCCTGCTCGCGCCCGTGGTCGCGCACGGCGTGGGCGACGCCGTCGAGGTCGGCGCCGTGATGTGGCTGCAGGCGAACTGGGCCGCGCATTGAGTTACAAGTCTTTCGTCCCGCGGGAGCGGAGATTGCTCGATCCACCACGACCGCCCCGCCTCCCCGCTCGACCCATGCCGACCCGTTCCTGCATCGTCGTCGCCGACGACAATCGTGACGCCGCCGACTCGCTGGCCCAGCTGCTCGGCCTGATGGGCTATGACGCGGTCGCGGTCTACGATGGCGAGCAGGCGGTGCGGGCCTGCCACGACCTGCATCCCGACCTCGCCATCCTGGACGTGCAGATGCCCGTGCTCGACGGCTGCTCGGCGGCGCGGCGGATCCGCGACGACGACGACGTCCGCCCGCCGATGCTGGCCTCGCTGTCGGCGCTGAAGATGCAGGACGAGCCGCTGCGCTCGGAACACGAGCTGTTCGACACCCACCTGAGCAAGCCGCTGCGAATGAACGAGCTGTCGACGCTGCTCGCGCGCACCACGACCTTCGCGCGCTAAGGCGGCCCGTTCAGGCCGACGCCGGCACCACCGAGCCCAGCAGCTGGCGCAAGGCCACCGGATCGGGCGGCTTGACCATGTAGTGGTCGAAGCCGGCCTGCGCCGCCTTCTCGCGCTCGGTGGCCTGGCCGTAGCCGGTCAGCGCCACCAGCGTGGCATCGCGCCCCGCGTCCGTCGCGCGCAGCCGGCGCGCCAGCTCGTGGCCGTCCATGCGCGGCAGGCCGATGTCCAGCAGGAAGACGTCGGGCCGCGTGCGGGCGGCGCGTTCGAGCGCGGCGACCGGATCGTTCTCGGTCATGACCTCGTAGCCGCTGTCCTCGAGCAGCATCGCGAGCATGCGTGCGGCGTCGTCGTTGTCGTCGACGATCAGGATGGTCGGCCTGGCGGCGCCGACCGCCTCCTCGCGTGCGGCGGCACGCGCGCGGGACGCGCAGGGCGCCGATGCCGGTGCGAGCGGCAGCCGGATCCGGAAGTCGCTGCCATGGCCGGATGGCGTGTCGATGCAGGCCAGCGAACCGCCATGCAGCTCCACGAGCCGGCGCGCCAGCGCCAGCCCGATGCCCAGGCCGCCCTGCGCGCGATCGGCGCCACGCTGGCCCTGGACGAACAGATCGAAGATGCGCTCGCGCATCTCCGGCGGGACGCCCATGCCGTTGTCGCGCACGTGCAGCGTGGCCTCGCGGTCGTCGTGGTCCAGCGTCAGCTCGATGCTGCCACCCTCGGCCGTGTACTTGGCCGCGTTGTCCAGCAGGTTGGCCACCGCCTGCACGAGCCGCTTGCGGTCGCCCAGCACGCACACGAATTCGCTGCCGGTCGAGACCGTGAGCCGATGTCGGCGCACGTCCATCAGCGGCGCCGCCTGTTCGATGGCGGCGGCGATGATGTCGCGCAGGTCCTCGCAGCTGCTCGCGATCGAGACGAGTCCGCGCGTGACGCGCGACGCGTCGAGCAGGTCGTCGATCAGCGTGGCCATGTGGCGCACCTGGCGCGTGACGATCTCGCTGGTGCGGCGCAGGCGCGGGTCGTTGGCGTGGCCCAGGCGCAGCACCTCGGCCGCCGCGCTGACCGGCGCAAGCGGGTTGCGCAGCTCGTGCGCCAGCATCGCGAGGAAGTCGTCCTTGCGCCGGTGCTCCGCGCGCAGCTCGTCGGCCAGGTGCTCGACATGCCGGCGCGCGTTCACCTGCTCGGTGACCTCGTAGGCGAACACGAGGATGCCCGAGGTGAGGCCGCGGCCGTCGCGCAGCGGCTGGTAGACGAAATTGAAGAACGCCTCCTCGACGGCGCCGTCCGGCCGCCGCAGCAGCTGCACCGGCGCCTCGTTGCCGACATGGGCGATGCCCGTGCGGTAGACCTCGTCCAGCAGCGCCGGGAAGGGCTGGCCGCGCATCTCGGGCAGCGCGTCGACCAGGCGCTTGCCGACGATGTCGCGTCCGCCGATGAACGCGTGGTAGGCCGGGTTCGCGAGCTCGAAGACATGCTCGGGGCCGTCCAGCACCGCGATGCCCGCGGGCGCCTGCATGAACAGCTCGTC
>DATCRO010000680.1:0-2010 GCA_036569025.1 Burkholderiaceae bacterium | reverse complement strand
GGCTGCGGAGGGCTTCTTGGGCCTGTTCTGGGGATCAGTTCTTCGCGGCGGCGGCGTCGTCAGGCGACCGCATCGCGACCACCTGCGGCGCGACCAGCGCGCCGGGGCGCACGCGCTGCAGGCCGTTGACCACGATGCGCTCGCCCGGCTTCAGCCCGGAAGTGACGATGCGCAGGCCGTCGACGTTGGCGCCGAGCGTGACCTCGCGGTACTGCGCCTTGTCGTCGGCGCCCACCACCATCACGAACTTCTTGCTCTGGTCCGTGCCCACCGCGCGCTCGTTGATCAGCAGCGCCGGGTCGGCCTTGACCTGGCCCATGCGCAGGTGCGCGAACTGGCCGGGCATCAGGCTGCCGTCGGCGTTGTCGAACACGGCGCGCACGCGCACCGTGCCGCTGCGCGCGTCGACCTGGTTGTCGACCAGCTGCAGGTGGCCGGCGATGGGGGTGGCCGTGTCGGCGACCGTGCCCATCTGCACCGGGATCTTCTCGATCTGCGCGCGGGCGCTCGCGCCGGCCGGCAGCTCGCGCAGCGCGCGCGCGACGACCTGCTCGTCGGCGTCGAAGCTCGCGTAGATCGGGCTGACCGAGACCAGCGTCGTCAACACCGGCGCGCCCGGACCGGCGGCCACGAGGTTGCCGGTGGTGATCTCCAGCTTGCCGACGCGGCCCGACACCGGCGCGCGCACCTGCGTGTAGCCCAGGCTCAGCCGGGCGGACTGCGCCTGCGCCTGCGCGGCGCGCAGGTTGGCGTCGGCCTCGCTCTGCGCGTTGAGCGCGTCGTCGTACTCGCGCTGCGAGATCGCGTGGTCTTCCAGCAGTTGCTTGGAGCGCGCGTAGTTGGTCCTGGCGTTGGTCAGGCGCGCCTGCGCGGCGAGCACCTGGGCCTCGGCGCGGTCGACGTCGGCCTGGTAGGGCGCCGGGTCGATCGTCAGCAGCAGGTCGCCGGCCTTGACCAGCGCGCCCTCGCGGAAGTGCACCGCCTGGACGGTGCCGGCCACGCGCGAGCGGATGTCCACGCGCTCGACGGCCTCGAGGCGGCCGGAGAACTCGTTCCAGGTCGCCACGTCGCTCTGCTCGACCTTGGCGACCGACACCGGCATGGCCTGGGCGGCCGGCGACGGGGTGGCCTTGGCGGGGCCGGATTCCAGCATGAAGACGCTGGCGAGGGCGGCGACGACCGCCGTCACGGTGGTGCCGGCGACCCAGAGGCGGCGGCGGGCTTGGAGCGGAACCTGGTTCATGGGAACTCCTGAAGACAAGGCGAATCTGAAAAGTAAGTGCTCAAAAACTTCTGGCAATGCAGCGGCTGAACCCGGGCTCGCCGGGCTGTCGTTTCGCTGATTGCTGAACTTTTATCGTAGCGATCGCTACGACATATGGCACAATGTAGCCAAGCCACAAGGGCACGTCAACAGATTTTATTAGCGACCGCTATGAAAAAGGCGAATGAGACATCGGAAGGCGACGGCGCCGCCGTCGTCGACGCCCCTGAATCGAAGCCGGCCAAGGCCCCGCGCAAGCCGCGCGGCCGCCCGCTGTCGTTCGACCGCGACGCCGCGCTAGAGACCGCGATGCACGTGTTCTGGGAACGCGGCTACGAGGCCGCGTCCATCTCCGACCTGACGTCCGCGATGGGCATCACCCCGCCCAGCCTGTACACCGCCTTCGGCGACAAGGAGCAGCTGTTCCTCGAAGCCATCGAGCGCTACGCGCTGGGCTACGGCAGCGCCGGCGTGCGCGCGCTGAAGGAAGAGCCGACGGCGCGCGGCGCGATCGAGCGCTGGCTGATGGAAGCCGCCAACGAGCTCACGCAGCCCTGCCACCCGAAAGGCTGCATGGTGGTGATGGCCGCCACCAACTGCTCCGCCGCCGCCGAGCGCGTGCAGGACGCGCTGCTGCTGCGCCGCACGGAGGCCATCGCCAACGTCGGCCGCCGCATCCAGGGCGGCATCGACAACGGCGAGCTGCCACCCGACACGGACGCGCAGGACCTGGCGAACTTCTACGC
>DATCRO010000679.1:0-3827 GCA_036569025.1 Burkholderiaceae bacterium | reverse complement strand
GCCGATCGAGACCATCGCCAAGCTCGGCAGCGCGCTCGAGCGCGGGATCCGCCACTTCGGATGGGCGGTGGCCGGCAGCTGGGACGAGCACTACCAGGCCTGATGGCTGCTCGATTTGGCGACCGCGGCTGCGCGGCCCGCGCCGTGCGTCAGTCGCGCAACTGCCCGACCATCGCCTTGCGTCGCGGCGTGTAGGCCCACCACGGCGCCGGCGGGGCGCCGTCCATGAAGTCGACGATGGCCAGCAGCGTGTCCAGCACGCACGGGTCGTGGCGCTGGCCGGTGGCCGTGCACAGGGCGCGGTACAGCTGCAGGCCGTCGCGTCCCTTGAGCGCCTGCGGCGCGTGGATGCCCAGCAGACGCAGGTCGGCGGCCATGGCCGGGCCGACGTTGGGCAGCTGCTCGAGCGCGAGGCACTCGTCGGCCGTCGCCGCCTTGGGCGACTTCATGGCCGTGCGGCCCCGCGAGCGCGACGAGCTGCCCACGGCGCCGCCACTAGCGCCGCGCGCGCGTGACGCACGCGCGGCGCGGGGTGGGACTGGGCGAGCCGGCAGGCATGCTCAGCTCATCATGTTGTTGCGCACGAGGCCGACGGCGATGCCCTCGAGCTCGAAGTCGACGTCGCCGAACGGCACGATGATGGGCTGGAAGTCGGGATTCTCCGGCAGCAGCTCGATCGTGGTGCGGGTGCGGCGGAAGCGCTTGACGGTGACCTCGTCGCCCAGGCGCGCGACCACGATCTGGCCGTTGCGCGCCTCGCGGCACTTCTGCACGGCCAGCAGGTCGCCGTCGATGATGCCGGCGTCGCGCATGCTCATGCCCTTGACCTTGAGCAGGTAGTCGGGCCGGCGCGGGAACATCGTGGCCTCGAGCAGGTAGGTCTGCTCGACGTGCTCCTGCGCGAGGATGGGCGAGCCCGCCGCCACGCGTCCCACCAGCGGCAGCGTGAGCTGCGACAGGCTGGGCAGCGGCAGCGAGAACTGGCGCCCGCGCGCCTCGTTGACGGCGCGCAATGTGTCAGACTTCAGCCGGATGCCGCGCGAGGTGCCGCCCACCAGCTCGATGACACCCTTGCGGGCCAGGGCCTGGAGGTGTTCCTCCGCCGCGTTGGCCGAGCGGAAGCCGAGTTCGTTGGCGATCTCGGCCCGGGTCGGCGGCGCGCCGGTGCGTTCGATCGCGCTCTGCACGAGATCGAGGATCTGCTGCTGGCGGGCGGTGAGCTTCGGCGATTCGACTTCCATGGTGCGTCCTGTCCGTCAGGAGACTCGCGTCCCGCGGCCGGCATCTGGTTGTTCATACAGGTCTGTATTTTTATCCAAGGTTGCCAAGAATGCAAAGCCCCAAGCCGCTCGTCGTGATCCTCGCCACGGGCGGGACGATCGCCGGCACCGCCGCCCTCGCCACCGACACCACCGGCTACCGCGCCGGAGCGTTGGGCATCGACGCCCTCGTGGCGGGCGTGCCGGCGCTGGCCGACCACCGTCTCGAGTCCGAATCGGTCGCCGCCATCGACAGCAAGGACATGGACGAGGCCACGTGGCAGCGCCTCGCGCGGCGGGTGGCGCACCACCTGGCGCGGCCCGAGGTCGCGGGCATCGTCATCACGCACGGCACCGACACGCTGGAGGAGACCGCGTACTTCCTGCACCGCGTGCTCGCGCCGGCCAAGCCGGTCGTGCTGACCGCGGCGATGCGTCCGGCCAGCTCGCTGTCGGCCGACGGCCCGGCCAACCTGCTGGACGCCGTCACCGTGGCCGAGTCGCCCGGCGTGCGCGGGGTCAGCGTCGTCTTCGGCGGCTCGGTGTGGGGCGCGGTCGGCCTGCGCAAGGTGCACACGCTGCAGACCAGCGCGTTCACCGGCAGCGACTGCGGCCCGATCGCGCGGCTCGAGGGCGGCGCGATGCGCGTGTTCCGCGCGTGGCCCGAGGGCGAGGCACTGGGCCTGGCCCGCATCGCGGCGGAGCCCTCGACGTGGCCGCGCGTGGAGATCGTGCTGAACCACGCCGGCGCGGACGGCCGCATCGTCGACGACGCCGTCATCGCCGGCACGGCCGGGATCGTGGTCGCGGGCACGGGCCACGGCACCGTGTCGGCGCGCATGGACGCGGCGATCGCCCGCGCGCGCGGCGAGGGCGTGCGCGTGACGCGCGCGAGCCGCTGCGTGTTCGGGCCGGTGCTGCCGCACGGCGCGGAAGACGCCGACGCCGCCGGCGAACTCAGCGCCGTGCAGGCGCGGGTCGAGCTGCAGCTGGCCCTTCTTGCCGACGCGCGCTGACGCGGCTCACTGGTCGCCGGGCAGCGGGCGCGCGTCGCGCGCCAGCGCGTGGCCGGCGGCCACGGCCTGGGCGATCTGGTCGGCCGACAGCGAGCGGCCCATCTGCTGCGTGACGCTGTCGGCGTTGGCGAGGATCGAGCTCGGCTGGCCGACCAGGCGCTGGCGGCATTCCATGTACGCGACCCAGTACGTGAGCGCCCTGGCGCGGTCGGGCGCGACGCCCTGGCCGTTCTCGTAGGCGTTGACGCGGCTCTCGAGCGAGTCGGGGTCGCAGGTGTGCACGCCCGCGTCGAGCGCGGCCTCGACGCGCAGCTTCCACGACGCGTTCTCGGGCGCTTCGATGTCGGAGTTGCTCATGCCCAGGCCGTCCGGGCCTTCGCGCAGCATCTCGGTGGCGGCGTGGTGCACGCCCGCGAGCGCGGCGCGCTCGAGCCAGCGCAGGCGGCTCTGGATCTGGTCGGAGGCGATGTCGCCGCAGGCCTGCTGCGGCGTGGGCAGCATCGCCCGGTCGCTCGGCAGGATGTGGTGCGCCATCCAGCCCTCATGGTCGCGCGCACAGACGCAGGCGGTGACGAGCTGGTAGGCCGCGAACGCGTCGACCGGGTCGGCCGAGCGGCCGAGCCGGTCGACCTTCTGCGACAGCGATTCGAAGGGGTCGGGCCGCGCGGCGGACGCGGGCCTGGCGGGTGGCATGGCGCGCGCGACCGGCGTCGGCGACGACATCACCGCCGGCGGCTCGTCATGTGCCGGTTCGACCGCAGGCGCCGGGTGCGCCGCGGCCTGCGGCTGGCCATGGTCCAGGCCGTAGACGAGCGCGCCGCCGACCAGGGCGGCGGCGACGGTCGCCGCGAGGAGCATGGGCCGGTCTTGCACCGCGGCATCATAGGGGACGCCCCGGCGCCGCCATGGCGCAGGCCCGCGCGCGGCGGGCCTGTCCGGTGACATCCTGCGCGGCCCGCGTCATCGCGTGCAGGCCGCGGTGCGGGACGTCAGACCACCGTCAGCGAGACGTCGATGTTGCCGCGGGTGGCGTTCGAGTACGGGCAGACCTGGTGCGCGGCGGCGACCAGCGCCTCGGCGGCGGCCTTGTCCATGCCGGGGATCGAGATGCGCATGTCGACCTTGATGCCGAAGCCGCCGGGGATCGGGCCGATGCCGACGTCGGAGGTGATCGACACGTCGGCGGGCAGGGCGACCTTGGGCTGGCCGGTCATGCCCGAGGCCACGGCCTTCATCGCGCCGATGAAGCAGGCCGAGTAGCCGGCCGCGAACATCTGCTCGGGGTTGGTGCCGGCGGCGCCGTCGCCGCCCAGCTGCTTGGGCGTGGTCAGCGTGACGCTCAGCGCGCCGTCCGAGGACCTGGCGGTGCCGGCGCGGCCGCCGGTGGCGGTGGCGGTGCCGGTGTACAGAATGTTCGAGGGAGAGGCCATGGTGTGCTCCTTGGGTTGGTCGGGGTCGTGGGGGCGCGGGGATTCGCGCGAAAGGAAATGAGTCAGTGCTCAGCCTGGCGGGTCAGCGCATCGCGCATGGCGGTGAGCTGGCGGGTCAGGTC
>DATCRO010000678.1:0-2148 GCA_036569025.1 Burkholderiaceae bacterium | reverse complement strand
CGGCTGGCGCTCGCTCCGCCCGTGGTCGCCGAACATGTACACGCTGATCGCACTGGGCACCGGCGTGGCCTGGCTCTACAGCGTGGTCGCCCTGCTCGCGCCCGGCCTGTTCCCGGCCGGGTTCCGCATGCACGGGCGCGTGGGCGTGTACTTCGAGTCGGCCGCGGTGATCGTCGTGCTGGTCACGCTGGGCGACTGGCTGGAACTGCGCGCACGCCGACGCACGGGCGAGGCGCTCAAGGCGCTGTTGGGCCTGGCGCCGAAGACCGCGCATCGCCTGGAACACGGCCACGAACGCGACGTCCCGTTGGACGCGGTGCGCGTGGGCGACCTGTTGCGCGTGCGTCCGGGCGAGAAGGTGCCGGTCGACGGCGAGGCCATCGAAGGGGAAAGCCACGTCGACGAGTCCATGCTCACCGGCGAGGCCATGCCCATCGCCAAGGCGGCCGGCGACCGTCTCGCCGCGGGCACGGTCAACCAGGACGGCATGCTGCTACTGCGCGCCGGGAAGGTGGGCGGGGAGACGATGCTGGCGCAGATCGTCGCGCTGGTCGCACAGGCCCAGCGCAGCCGCGCACCGCTGCAGCGCGTGGCCGACCGTGTGGCGGCCTGGTTCGTCCCCGCGGTGGTCGCGGTGGCGGTGCTGGCCTCCGCCGCCTGGGCCGCGTTCGGACCGGAGCCGCGGCTGGCGCATGCGCTGATCGCGCTGGTGTCGGTGCTGATCATTGCCTGTCCGTGCGCGCTGGGCCTGGCCACGCCGATCTCGATCATGGTGGCCAGCGGGCGCGGCGCGCACGAAGGCGTGCTGTTCAAGGACGCGGCGGCGATCGAAAGGCTGCGCGACGTCGACACCCTGGTGCTGGACAAGACCGGCACGCTCACCGAGGGCAAGCCTGCGCTGCAGGATGTGGTGAGCACCGGCGCGCTGCCGTGGGATCAGCTGCTGGCCGTGGCCGCCGCGCTGGAACGCCCCAGCGAGCATCCGCTGGCGCGCGCGATCCTGGCCGGCGCCGAGGCGCGCGGCGTCAAGGTGCCGGAGGTGGACGCGTTCCGCACGCTTACCGGCGGCGGCGTGCAGGGCAGGGTGGCCGGGCGCGACGCGGCGCTGGGCAATGCGCGCCTGTTCGAAAGCTTGAGGATCGCCATCGGCGACGAAGCGCGGCAGCGCGCCGACGCCATGCGCAAGGACGGCGCGACGGTGATGTTCCTCGCCGTGGACGGCGCGCTCGCCGGCCTGCTGGCGGTGGCCGACCGGTTGAAGCCGAGCACGCCGCCGGCGATCGCGGCGCTGCATGCGGCCGGCCTGCGCATCGTGATGCTTACCGGCGACAACGCCGTCACCGCGCAGGCGGTGGCGAAGACGCTGGGCATCGACGCGGTGCACGCCGATGTCTCGCCGGCCGACAAGGCCGCGGTGGTCAACGCGCTGCGTGCCGAAGGAAGGCGCGTGGCGATGGCCGGCGACGGCATCAACGACGCGCCCGCCCTGGCCGCGGCGGATATCGGCATCGCCATGGGCGGCGGCACCGACGTGGCGATCGAGAGCGCGCAGCTGACCCTGGTGAAGGGCGAGCTGACCGCGATCCTGCGCGCGCGTGCGCTGTCGCAGGCGACGGTGGCGAATATCCGCCAGAACCTGTTCTTCGCCTTCGTCTACAACGCGCTGGGCGTGCCGCTGGCGGCGGGCGTGCTGTATCCGTGGCTGGGCCTGACCCTGTCGCCGATGGTGGCGGCGCTGGCGATGAGCCTGTCGTCGGTGTCGGTGGTAGGCAATGCCCTGCGCCTGAGCCGGCAGCGCGCGTAACGGGCGCCCAACATCGCTGCCTTCAAGCGTGCGGCATCGTTGGGGTTCGCCTGTGGCTCACCCCAACCTACGTGGCCACGCGGCGCAGTCTATCCAGATGCAGCAGTTCCACGCCGCTGCGCGTCACCCGCAGCAGCCCCGCATCGCGGAACCGCGCCAGCAGGCGGCTGACCGTTTCGGTGGCCAGGCGCAGATGGTTGCCGATGTCGGCGCGCGACATCGGCAGCGGCAGCCGGGCGCCGGTGTCGCCCAGTGCCCTGCGGCGTTCGTGCAGGTCGACCAGGAAAGCCGCCATGCGCTCGTCGGCCGAACCGTCGGCGGCGTCCAGGTGCTGGCGATGGATC
>DATCRO010000677.1:0-2302 GCA_036569025.1 Burkholderiaceae bacterium | reverse complement strand
GTCGTGCTCGAGGGCCAGGAGGCCGCGGGCAAGGGCGACAACAACTTCGACGCCGACGTCGCGATCGCCACCGGCGAGCTCGGCAAGCTCATCCCCGACCTGGTCGAGGCGCTGGGCGGCCCGCTCAAGCTCGGGCAGGCCGGCACGTCCACCACCGACAAGGTGATCGCCGCGCTGACCGGCCAGACCGCCGCGATGGACACGGCCTCGCCGTACGCGCCGGCCAACGCGGAGGACGCCGCGGCGCCGTTCTGAGGACAGGCATCGCGGATGCCCCTTCGAGCGGGGCGATGGCGGCGTCTGGCTAGACTCCTCCCATCGCCTGCCCGCTCGACGGAACCCGCCATGCCCGACCACGCCCTCCTGCAGATCCAGCCGCTCGGCTTCCCGTGGGAGACCGCGGACCCGTTCCTGTTCTGCGTCCATCACGACGACGCGTACCCCAAGGGCAACGGCCGCTTCGGCCCGGACGCGTCGCTGGCCGGCCGCGCGATCGGGCAGGACTTCGGCGGCAAGGACGGCTGGAACATGTACCACGGCCAGACGGTGCCTGGCTTCCCGTCGCACCCGCATCGCGGCTTCGAGACGGTCACCATCGTCCGCCAGGGCCTGACCGACCATTCCGACTCGCTGGGCGCCGCCGCGCGCTTCGGCGGCGGCGACGTGCAGTGGCTCACGGCCGGCAAGGGCATCGTCCACTCGGAGATGTTCCCGCTGCTCGAGACGGACCGGCCCAACCCGCTGGAGCTGTTCCAGATCTGGCTGAACCTGCCCGCGCGCAGCAAGATGTGCGAGCCGCATTTCACGATGTTCTGGGCCGGCGACATCCCGCATCGCGTGTTCACGAGCGAGGGTGGCGCGACCACCGAGGTGGCCGTCATCGCGGGCCGCCTCGAGGGGCCGCCCTCCAGCGGGGGCGCCGCGGACGTCGCGCAGGCGCTGCCGCCGCCGCCCGACTCGTGGGCCGCGCAGGCCGAGGCCGACGTCGCGATCTGGACGCTGCGGCTGCAGCCCGGCGCGCGCTGGACGCTGCCCGCGGCCGCCAACGCCGCGGCGCGCCGCAAGCTGTACTTCTTCGCGGGCAGCGGCGTGAGCGTCGCCGGCCAAGCCATCGCGGAGCACGCCGCGATCGAGCTGCGCGCGGCCAGCGAGGTCGAGCTGGTCAACACGGGCGCGGACCTGGCCGAGTTCCTGCTCCTGCAGGGCCGCCCCATCGGCGAGCCGGTGGCCCAGTACGGCCCGTTCGTGATGAACACCGAGGCCGAGCTGCGCCAGGCGTTCGACGACTACCGCCGCACCGAATTCGGCGGCTGGCCCTGGCCCGACCCGGGCCCGGTACACGGCCCCGCCCGCCAGCGCTTCGCGCGCCACGCCGACGGCCGCGTCGAGACGCTGGACGCCGCGCGCGAGAACCGCGCGGTGATGGCCAACGTCGTCCCGACCGATGTCGCGGAGCCGCAGGACGCGCGGCCGGTCACGTCGAGCGAGGCGTTGATGGAGAACGCGTCGCGCGGGATGCAGTGACGGCGCTGCCGGTCTCAGGCCGGCGAGGCCACCAGCTCGAAATGCTCCACCACCGGCGGCTTCGCGAAGAACGGGCCGACGATCGCGCGCCAGGCAGGGAACAGCGGGCCGCCGCGGAAATCGACGGTGTGGTTCTCCAGCGTCTGCCAGTGGATCGTCAGGACGTAGCGCTCGGGCGACTCGATGCCCTTGTGCACCTGCGCGTCGACGAAGCCCTTGGCGGTGGAGATGACGGTGGCGATGCCATGCCGGATCGCTTCCTCGAATTCGGCGTTCCTGCCGGGGGCGATGGTGATGTCGGCGTGTTCGAGGATCATGTCGTCGTGCTCGCGGCAGTTGAGAAGGCGATTCTGACCGTTCGCGATTTCCCGCGCGGAGGGCACGCCTTCCCGGCGCCGGTGCCGCATCCTATGATCGGCGCCTACATCGGAGACCCCGTCGATGAAAGCCGTTGCCGACATCCTCCAGCGCGCCGTCAGCGGCGCCAGCGTCCGTCCCGATGGCCGCGGGTACACCGTGCCGCGCAGCTGGGGGGTCTATCGGCTGCCCGCGGACGCCGGCGCGACGCGGCGGCTGCGCTTCGGCAACCACCCGGTGCGCCAGGTCGAGCTCGAACGCGAATTCGGCTCGTGCAGGCTGGAGTACCTGTTCCTGGCGCGCGCGGACGCCGCGGCCGTGGCCGCGGCGCTCAACGAGGACGGGCGCCAACGATGAGGCTGCGGCGCGTTTCGTGGCTCGTGGGCGCCGCGTCCGTCATCGTGCCTGTGGGGTACTGGCA
>DATCRO010000676.1:0-2664 GCA_036569025.1 Burkholderiaceae bacterium | reverse complement strand
AGGTTCAGCAGCTCGCCGACGATGCGGATCGTCTCCATCGGATGCGCCGAGTCCAGATCGCCCGGATCGAGTTCGAGCGCCTGCGCGAGCACGGCCAGCGCCTGGGCGCCATCGACCGACGGGCCCGGTGCGGCCGCCGGCGCAGGCGCCGCCTGCGGCGCGGCGCGCGGCGCCGCGGCAGGCCCGCCGCGCGTGGGCGCGGCCATGCCGGCCATGAGATCGATGTCCAGCGGATCGACGGCGGGCGGCGGCGGGGCCGGGCGCACCGGCGCGGCGGGCGCGGGCGCCGGTGCGCGCGCGGCGGGGCCGAAGTCCTTGTCCAGCGCCGAGAAGATGTCGTCCTCGAACGGGTCGGGCAGCGTGTTGTGGCCCTGCGCGGGCATCGCCACGTTGACGTCCTGCTGGCGGTACAGGCCCTGCGCCTGGTCGCTGAGCGGGGCCTGCGCGGCGGGCTTGGACAGCAGGCCGCCGTCCAGGCCGAGGAAGGCGTCGAGCGCGCTGGCGCCGGTGTCGTCGCGGCCGAACGCGGGCGCGCGACTGGCCGGCGACTCGGGGCGCGGGCGCGAGGCCGACGGCGCGGCGTCGAGCATCTGCCCGAGCGCGGTGGCGCTGGGGTCGGTCTCGATCTGGGGCGACACCGCCGGCGGCGCGCGGCGCGCGGCGGGCACGACCGGCTGGGCCCAGTTGGGCGACGTGTCGAACTGCGAGTCGCGGCCCCCCGTGGCCGGCGGCGCCGGCACCAGCGAGGCCATCATGTCGAGGCTGTCGGCGCGCGCGTTCGAGGAGTAGCCGAACGCGGCCAGCGGATCCTTGGCGGTCGGCGTGTTCTGCAGCTCGGCCACCAGCAGGTAGTCGCCCAGCTGGATGCGGTCGCCGTGCGACAGCTCGACCGCGGCGCCCGGCGGCACGGCGTTGTCGTTGACGCTGCAGCCGTTGACCTTGGAGATGACCTTGAGCGAGTACTTGCCGTCGCGGCAGCGGATCTCGAGGTGCTCGCGCGAGATGTAGCGATCCGGGCTCGGCAGCGGCAGCGAGCACGTGTTGCTGCGGCCGATGCGTCCGCCGCTGGCTCCGAAGCGCGCGTTGATCGCTTGCGGCTGGTCGGGCGGGGGGCAGCGGAGTGCGCGGACGACGAGTTCCATGGCAATGACGTGAGAAGACGAAAATGATTATCGCCGCCTGGATCCCTCGCGCACGGGCGACACCCGAAATGGGGGGATCTTGCACATCCTTGCTCAGCCGGCGCGCGACGGTGCGAGGGTAATCCCCCGCCGTTGCGCCGCCGCGAATCTCGTCACGCGGCGTCGAGGCGCCTGGCCGCGGGCCGCTCCGGGGTCAGTCGACGCCCTTGCACTTGTTGGCTTCCTTGAGGAAGTCCTTGCCCTCGGCGGCCGTCGGCTTGCGGTAGATCGCGCACAGCCGCGAGCGGGCCCCCGGGGCGCCCATCGAGTCGGCGCGTTCCATCAGGCGGATGCCCTCGGGCACGTGGCCGGCCAGGTAGGCCTCGTAGCCGCGGCGGAAGGTGTCGGCGGCGTCCGCCTTCGGGTCGGTCCTGGGCTTGGTGGCTTCCGCGTCGGCCTTGGCCTTCGCGTCGGCGTCGGCCTTGGCCTTCCTGGCGTCGGCGTCGGCCTGCGCCTTGGCCGCGGCGTCCGCGTCCGCCTTGATCCTGGCCGCGGCCTCGGCCTGCGCCTTGGCGGCCTCCGCCTCGGCCTTGGCCTTGGCACGCGCCTCGGCCTTGGCCTTGGCCTCGGCTTCCGCCTTGGCCTTGGCCGCGGCGTCCTCGACCGGCGGCTTGGCTTCCGGTGCGGGTGCGGGTGCGGCAGACGGCGTCGGCGCGGAGGCCTGCTCGGCCGGTGCGGGAGCCGGCGCCGGCGTGGGCGCGGGAGCGGGTGCCGGCACGGGCGGCGCGACCGCGCTGGCCACCGGCGGCGGCGCGTAGTCGACCTTGGGCGCCGGCGCCGGGCGCAGCACGAACCAGGCGCCGGCGGCCACCGCGACGACGGCCAGGCCGGCGATCGGCACCAGCATGCTCTTCTTGTCCTGTGCGGGCGCGGGCACGGGCGCAGGAGCGTCGACGCGCGGCCTGCGCGGCTCCGGAGCGGGCGCAGGGGTGGTCGGGCGCTCCGGGATCGGGCGCACCATCGTCGTCTCGGCGTCGTCGGCGGCGACTGGCAGCGCGCGGCCGATCATCGTCGCCTCGGGATCGACGTCCCTGAGCGCCGCGGCGTCGCGCGCCCGGCGGGCCTCGGCTTCGGCCTCGGCCTTGCGGGCGGCCTCCTCGTCGGCCTTGCGGCGCGCCTCGAAGGCGGCGCGTTCCCGCGCGGCCGCGTCGGCCTGCGCCTTGGCTTCGGCCTCGGCCTGGCGCCGCGCCTCGGCAGCAGCCTTCTTGCGCGCCTCGTCTTCGGCCTTGGCCTGGGCGGCCTCGGCGGCCTTCTGCCGCGCCTGTTCGTCGGCGACGCGCCTGGCCTCGACCTGTGCGGCCTTCCTGGCCTCGGCGTCGGCCTTGCGGCGCGCCTCGTCCTCGGCCTTCAGGCGCGCGGCTTCGGCAGCGGCTTCGGCCTTTCGCTGGCTCTCGGCCTTCGCGGCGCGCGCCGCTTCCTCGTCGGCCTGGCGCTTTCTCTCGGCGGCTTCCTGCTCCGCCTTCTTGCGCGCGGCCTCGGCGGC
>DATCRO010000675.1:0-5143 GCA_036569025.1 Burkholderiaceae bacterium | reverse complement strand
GCCCCGTCGGCCACCCTGCTGATCGCGCCCGAGGACGTGCGCACCGTGGGCCTGCAGACGCATGCATCGGGCCCGGTGGTCACCGGCTCGGTCGAGCCCGAGCGCCGCGCCGACCTGCGCGCCGAGGTTTCCGCCGTCGTGCTGCAGGTGCTCAAGGAGAACGGCGAGCCGGTGCGCAAGGGCGACCTGCTGGTGCGGCTGGACGACACGTCGATCCGCGACAGCCTGCGCTCCGCCGAGGAAGCCAGCCGCGCCGCCGCGCAGGCGCTCGACCAGGCGCAGCGCCAGTTCACCCGCGTCAAGACGCTGCAGGCCGAGGGCATGAGCTCGCAGCAGGCGCTCGACGACGCCGAGGTGCGCCGCAACAGCGCGCAGAGCGACCGCGTCGCGGCCGACTCGCGCACGGTGGCCGCCCGCCAGCAGCTCGCCCGCACCGAGGTGCGCGCGCCGTTCGACGGCGTCGTCAGCGACCGCAAGGTCTCGGCCGGCGACACGGCGGCCATCGGCAAGGAACTGCTCAAGGTGATCGACCCGGCGAGCATGCGCTTCGAGGGCCTGGTCTCGGCCGACCGCATGGGCGACATCCATGCCGGCCAGGCGGTGCAGTTCCGCATCAACGGCTTCGACAAGGGCGACTTCACGGGCAAGGTGCGCCATGTCGACGCGTCTGCCGATCCGGTGACGCGCCAGGTCGCGGTGATCGTCGACTTCGCGCCGGGCACGGCGCCCAAGGTGGCGGGGCTGTACGCCGAGGGGCGCATCTCCTCGGGCGCGTCGCAGGCGCTGCTGCTGCCTGAGGCGACGATCGTCAAGGAAGGCGACAAGGCCTACGTCTGGCGCCTGGGCGCCGACGCCATCCGCAAGGTGCCCGTCACGCTCGGAGAGCGCGACGCGCGCCTGGGCAACGTCGTGATCCTCGCGGGCATCGCGGCGGGCGACCGCCTGCTGCGCACGCCGGGTTCCACGCTGGTCGACGGCCAGAAGTTCGAGTTCGCCAAGCCGGCCGCGTCGGCCGCGTCCGTGGCGCCCGGCGCCTGATCGGGAGGCGACGATGTTTCTCTCCGACTTCAGCATCAAGCGGCCGGTGGCCGCGATCGTCATCATCATCACGCTGATGGGATTGGGTCTCATTGCGCTGAACAAGCTGCGGGTCAACCAGATTCCCGACGTCGAGCAACCGGTGCTCGTGGTCGGGATCACCTACCCCGGCGCGTCGCCCGACACGGTCGAGCGCGAGATCATCAACCGCGTCGAGCGCGCGCTGCAGGGCATCGAGGGCGTCGACCAGTCGCGCTCGTCGTCCACGGCCAGCGAGGGCTACGCGCAGTTCGTGCTGGTGTTCGAGTTCCACAAGGACATGTCGCTGGCCTCCGACGAGGTGCGCAACGCGATCGGCACCGTGCGCTACAAGCTGCCCACCGAGATGCGCGAGCCCGTGCTCACGCGCGTCGACCCGAGCGCGCAGCCCATCATGCAGATGGCGCTGTCGTCGCCGACGCTGTCGCACGCCGAGATCTCGCGCCTCGCGGAAGACCAGCTGGCCGACCGCTTCCGCGCGCTGCCGGGCGTGGCCACGGTCACCGTCAACGGCTCGCTCACGCGCGAGCTGAGCGTGCTGCTGCATGCGCAGAAACTGCGCGAGTTCGGCGTGTCGGTCACCGACGTCGTCAACGCGCTGCGGGCGCAGAACGCCACTGCGCCGGTCGGCAAGGTGCGCGGCGCGCTCGAGGACCAGAGCATCCGCCTCGTCGGCCGCTTCGAGTCGCCGGCGGAATTCAACCAGATGCTGGTCAAGCGCAGCGGCGACAACCTCATTCGCCTGGGCCAGGTCGCCACCGTGCAGGACGGCTTCGCCGAGCTGGGAGGCTATAGCGAGCACAACGGCACGCCCAACGTCGGTATCTCGGTCACGCGCACGCGCGACGGCAGCACGGTGACCATCGCCAAGGAAGTGCGCGAGCTGGTCACGACGATCAACAAGGAACAGGCCGGCAAGGCCAAGCTGGACGTCACCCAGGACGGCGGCAATGACGCGCAGGACAGCCTCGACAACGTGGTCGACGCGCTGTTCTTCGGCGCCGGCCTGACCATCCTCGTGGTCTACGTGTTCCTCAACTCGTGGCGCTCGACGCTGATCACGGGCCTGAGCCTGCCCACCTCGGTCATCACCGCCTTCATCGCCGTCTGGCTGTGCGGCTTCACGCTCAACTTCATGAGCCTGCTGGGGCTGTCGCTGGCCATCGGCGTGCTGATCGACGACGCGATCGTGGTGCGCGAGAACATCGTGCGCCACATGCAGCGCGGCGAAGACCGGCGCACCGCGGCGCTCAACGGCACGGCCGAGATCGGCATGGCGGTGGCCTCGACCACCTTCTCCATCATCGCGGTCTTCGCGCCGGTCGCGTTCATCCCGGGCATCACCGGCGAATGGTTCCGGCCGTTCGGCCTGACCGTGGTGGCGTCGGTGGCTGTGAGCCTGTTCATCTCCTTCACGCTCGACCCGATGCTGTCGGCCTACTGGGGCGATCCCGTCGACCTGCACAGTGCGCCCCGCAAGGGCCTGGGCGCCGTGCTTCAACGCTTCAACGACTGGTTCGACCACCAGGCCGACCGCTACGGCCGCATCATCGCCTGGGCGCTGCACCATCGCTGGTACATGGGCTGGATCGCCGTGCTCAGCTTCGTCGGGGCGCTCGTGCTGCAAGGCGCGGCCGGCGGCTCCGACTTCCTGCCCAAGTCCGACAGCGGCACGCTGGCGATCGACATCCGCATGCCGCCCAGCTCCAGCCTGGACTACGCTCGCATGAAGCTCGAGGAGGCGCAGGCCGTCGCGCGCCAGCTGCCCGAGACGGTGGCCACCAACTCGTGGGTCAATCCCAACCAGGGCCGCGTCTACGTCGACATCGGCAAGAGCACCAAGCGCAAGCGCAGTGCCAGCGAGGTCGGCGACGACCTGCGGGCGCGGATGGGCCGCCTCGTCGGCGCCGAGTTCGTCGTGCTGGACGACCTGAACAACGGCGCGCAGAAGCCGGTGCAGATCCGCTTCCACGGCACCGACTCGCGCCAGCTGCTGGCCATCACCAACGACTTCATGGACAAGCTGCGCAAGGTCAAGGGCGCGGTCGACGTGGGCCTGTCCGAGCAGGATCCGCAGCAGGAACTGCGGATCGACCTCGACCGCGGCCTGGCCAACTCGATGGGCGTGTCGGTCAACGATGCGGCGCAGTCGCTGCGCGTGGCCTTCGCGGGCGTCGAGGCGGGCGACTGGATCGACCCCACCGGCGAGGCGCGGGACGTGGCCGTTCGGCTTGCGCCCGAGGATCGCGTCGACGCGAGCAACATCGAGCGCCTGCCGATCGGCATCGCCGGCACGGACCGCACCGTTCCGCTGGAGCAGATCGCCACCGTGACGATGGGCAAGGCGCCTTCCAAGATCCAGCACGCGAACTCCAAGCGCATGATGGTGGTGGCCGCCAACGCCCAGGGCCGCTCGTCGGGCGAGGTCACCGCCGACGCGCTCAAGATCGCCAAGGCCATCCAGTTCCCGCCGGGCTTCGGCATCGAGCTGGCCGGCTCCGCGCAGAGCCAGCAGGAGGTGTTCAGCAACCTGTTCATCGCGCTGGTCTCCGGCGTGCTGCTGATGTACCTGGTGCTGGTGATGCAGTTCGGCTCGTTCACGGCACCCATCCCCGTGATGATCTCGCTGCCGCTGAGCCTGATCGGCGTGGTGATCGCGCTGGTGTCCACGCACGGCACGCTCAACCTCATGAGCATCATCGGGGTCATCATGCTGATGGGCCTGGTGGCCAAGAACGCCATCCTGCTGCTCGACGCCGCGCGCGCCGAGGAGCGCGAAGGCGCCGAGCGCGAGGACGCGCTGATGCACGCCGGCCGCAAGCGCCTGCGCCCGATCCTGATGACGACCTTCGCGCTGATCGCCGGCATGTTGCCGGTGGCCATCGGCATGGGCGAGGGTGGCGAGTTCTATCGCCCGATGGCGGTCACCATCATCGGCGGCACCATCACGTCGACGATGCTGACGCTGCTCGTGATCCCGTGCTTCTACGACTCGATCGAGATGATGCGCGAACGCATGCTGGCGCGCCTGCCGCATCGCTCGGAGCGCTTCACCGCGGTCGGCGCGGTGCTGCTCACGGTGCTGGAGTTCTTCGCCTTCCTGCTGTGCCTGCGCTTCCTGTACCGCCTCGTCCGCCGCGCCTTGGGCCTGCCCACCGGCGGCCTGTGGCGCCGGCCCGAGGACGAGCACGTGGCGCCGCCGATGCCGCATTCGTCGGAGCCGATGTTCAACCCCTGATCCACCGGCACCGATGACAGCCTTCACGCTCGCCGCCGCGGACAGCTTCCCGGCGGCCGACCTCCACGCGGCCAACCTCGCGGCCTTCGCCGACTACATCGCCGGCCCGATGCAGCTGTCGCTGGACCAGTGGCCCTCGCTGATCGCGCGCCAGGGCATCGACCTGGGGCGCAGCCGGGTGGCGGTCCGCGACGGCGCCATCGCGTCGTACGCGTTCGTGTGCCCACGCCCGGAGTCCGGCCGCTGGCGCCTGGGCATCATGGGGGCGCTGCCCGCCGAGCGCGGCAGCGGCGCCGCACCCGTGCTGATCGAGGACTTCCTCGCGCGTGCGAAGGCCGAGGGCATGGCGCACGCCGAACTCGAGTGCTTCGCGGCGAACGAGCGTGCGCTGCGCCTGTACCGCCGCCATGGCTTCGAGGTCGCGTTTCCGCTCAACGGCTGGAAGCAGCCGGCCGACGGCGCGCCGGCGCTCGCGCGTGACGCCCCCGCGGGCGAGGTGCGCGAGGTCGACCGCGCCACCGCGTTCGCCTGGCTCGCCGACGCCGACCGCCGCGTCGCGTGGCTGCCGTTCCAGAACACCGACCGCTGCCAGGCGGCGCAGGTGCGGCCTCTGACGGCCTGGCAGCGCGGCAGTGCGCTGATGCTGTTCAGCGTGCTCGAGGGCACGCCCACGCACATCCATGTGCTGGTCGACCTCGATCCGGGGTTGCGCGATGCCGAGACGCTGGCGCGCGCCATCCGCGCCGCGCATCCGGACGCGTTCGCGCCGCCGATCCTGCGTGACGATCTCGGCGGCGAGGCGCTCGCCCGCGCCGGGTTCGTGCGGCA
>DATCRO010000674.1:0-2870 GCA_036569025.1 Burkholderiaceae bacterium | reverse complement strand
GCGCCATCGACGAAGGGCGACGCCGGTTCGATCGCCTCGACGGGCCGCTCGAGCGCCCGGCGCAGCAGCGCGAAATGCGCGCTCGGCAGCGCGGACGGCGCGATCTCGACGCTCTGGGCATCGTCCTCGAACAGGCTCGTGCGCGTGGCCGCGTGCGTGACCACGCCGCGGTCGTCGACGAGCGCCACCGTGGCATTGGGCGCCAGCGCCGGCGCCACGTGCGCGAGCAGCACGTGCATGCTCTCGCGCGGGTCGAGGACGCCGCTGAGCGCGTGGCTCAGGCCCGCCAGCAGGCTGGAGCGCTTGGTCGATTCCTCGGCCAGCCGCAGCGCGGCCTCCGACGCCGCGAGCGCCACGCGCTCCTCGGCCTGGCGCGCGATGCGGCGCTGCAGGATGTGCAGCTCCACGAACACGCGCACCTTGGAGCGCAGCACCTCGGGCACCACCGGCGACGGGATGTAGTCGACCGCGCCCAGCGAGTAGCCCTTGGCCGTCTGCATCTCGTCGGCGTACGACGTGATGAAGATGATGGGCGTGTGCGCGGCGCGCTTGTAGCGGCGGATCAGCGCGGCCGTCTCGAAGCCGTCCATGTCCGGCATGTTGACGTCCAGCAGGATGACCGCGAAGTCGCGCCGCAGGATCTGGCGCAGCGCGTCCGAGCCCGAGCGCGCGAAGACGATGTTCTGGTTCAGTTCGCCCAGCACCGTCTCGAACACGAGCAGCTTCTCGGGCAGGTCGTCGACCACCAGGATGTCGGTGCGGTCGGCCGGGTCGTCCAGCCCGCCGAACAGGCTGGACGGCGGCACGAGCGCGGCCGGGGACGTCGCGGTCAGCGGCACAGCCACCCCCGCAGCACGGACATCAGGTAGCGCGGGTCGACCGGCTTGGAGATGTAGTCCCACGCGCCGGCCTCGATGCATTTCTGGCGGTCACCCTTCATCGCCTTGGCGGTCACCGCCACCATCGGCAGCTCGCGGCCGCGCGGCAGCTTGCGGATCTCCTTCATGGTGGCGATGCCGTCCATCTCCGGCATCATGATGTCCATCAGGACGATGTCGATCGTCTCGTCCTCCTGCACCAGCCGGATCGCCTCGCGGCCGTTGTCGGCCGACACGATCACCATGCCCTCCTCGTCCAGCACGGTGGCCAGCGCGAAGATGTTGCGCATGTCGTCGTCGACGATCAACGCCCTGCGGCCCTTGAGCGGGCAGCTGCTCACGAGCAGCGTCTCGATCGCCTCGCGGTCGGCGTCGGACAGCGCCGACGGACTTCGATGCAGCCACAGCGCGGTCTGCATGCGCAGCTCGGGCAGCGTGGCGGCCTCGGCGATCGTCAGGCCGGCGCGACGCTGGTTCCAGTTGCCGGTCTCCTGCGCGCCGCCGTGGTACAGCACCACCGGCAGCTGGCAGATGCCCGCACGCTCGGCGATGACATCCAGCACGTCCTCCGGTCCGAAGTCGGCCAGCGTGTCCTCGACGACCAGCGCGTCGGCGTCGGCCAGCGCATGGCGGGCCGACTCGCGATCCTCGGCGAGGACGACGTCGACGTCGGTGTCCAGCGTGGCGATGAACGTGCTGCGGCGCGCCGACGGCGGCATGACGACCGCCAGGCGCTTGGTGCGGCGCTCGGCGTAGCTGTGCAGTTGCAGCAGGACGGCGTCCGCCTCGTCGGCCGACTGCAGCGGTTTGGCGAGGAACCCGAGCGCGCCGGAGCGCAGCGCGCGGTCGCGGGCGTCGTCGGTGGAGACCACGCAGATCGGGACGTGGCGCGTGACCAGGTCGCCCTTGAGGCGGTCGAGGATGCGCCAGCCGGACATGTCGGGCAGGTGGATGTCGAGCGTGATCACCGACGGGTGGAACTCGCGCGCCATCGTCAGCGCGCTCGCGCCGGTGCTCGTGACCAGTCCCTTGAAGCCCGCGGCGCGGGCGCCGGCCAGCAGCACGCGCGCGAACGCCAGGTCGTTCTCGACGATCAGCAGGACGCGGTCGCCGGTGGCGATGGCGCCGCGGTCGTCGTCGGCGACGTTGGCGAACATCGCCGATTCGCTGGCCTGCTTGTCGGTTTCGTCGTAGGTCCAGCCGTCGTCGCCCTCCGGCGGCGGCGCGGCGGGCACCGGACGCGCGCGGTTCAGCGCGACGACGTTGGACTCGCCGGTCGTCGCAGGCGCGACGCTCGCGCGGGCGTGACGCGCGTTGCGCGCGGGGTTGTAGCTCTGCGGCAGGTACAGCGTGAACTCGCTGCCCTTGCCCGGCTCGCTGACCAGGCGGATCTCGCCGCCCAGCAGGCGCGAGAGCTCGCGGCTGATCGCCAGGCCCAGGCCCGTGCCGCCGTACTTGCGCGACGTCGAGCCGTCGGCCTGCTGGAAGGCCTCGAAGATGATCTGCTGCTTGTCGGGCGAGATGCCGATGCCGGTGTCCTTGACCGAGAACGCGAGCACGGTGCCGGCGCGGTGCAGCTCGTCGTTGTCGACCGACCAGCCGCCGCTCGCCGTGGCGATGCTGAAGGTGACCTGGCCCTCGTGCGTGAACTTGAACGCGTTGGACAGCAGGTTCTTGATGATCTGCTGCAGGCGCTTGACGTCGGTGACCATCGTCTTGGGCAGCGGGTGCTTGAGCTCGACGACGAAGTCGACGTGCTTGGACTCGGCGAAGTGGCGGAAGCCGCGTTCCACCGAGCGGTGCAGGTCGTCCACGCGCAGCTCGCTCGCGTCGACCGCCACCGTGCCCGATTCGATCTTGGACAGGTCCAGGATGTCGTTGATCAGCATCAGCAGGTCGTTGCCCGACGAGTGGATCGTCTTGGAGAACTCCACTTCCTTGGGCGACAGGTTGCCCTCGGGGTTCTTGCACAGCTGGTCCGACAGGATCAGC
>DATCRO010000673.1:0-2118 GCA_036569025.1 Burkholderiaceae bacterium | reverse complement strand
GGGGCGGCCTACGCGAAGGCGCTGGCCATGAACCGCGCCCTCCAGCCGCCCGCCGTCCTGGCCGAAACGGTGAACCTCGGCAACCTCGCGCGCCTGCAGTTCAGGCAGGGCGGCCGTGCCGAGGCGGAGGCGGGCCTGCGCGACGCCATGACGCGCCGCGAGCACGTCCTCGGCGCGGACTACCGGGACAACGGCCGCGGCTACGACCGTGCCTGGCTCGCCGACATCCTGCTCGCCCGCGGACGCCTGGACGAGGCGCGCACGGTCGCCGCCGACGCGCTCGCCGAGGCGCTGGCCGTCCATCCCGAGGCGAGTCCGGACACCGCGTTCGCCCTGGTCGTCGATGCCCGGCTGGCCGCCGCCAGCGGCGACTGGCGGCAGGCGGCGACGCGCGCGGCCCAGGCGGTCGCGATGGACGAGACGCTGGCCGACGAGGCGTCGGAGCGCGCGATCCGGGCGCGGCTCCAGTTCGGCGAGATCCTGCACCGGCTCGGGCGCGACGCCGAGGCGAGGTCGCAGCTGGCGCGCGCCCTCGCGGCCGCAGATGCCCAGGCGCCCGCACCACCGGCGCTGGTCGGCCACATCGCGGCGGAACTGGCGCTGGTGGCCGCGTCGCTCGGCGATGCGCGGGCCGCGGCCGGCTTGCGCGAGCGCGCACAGGCCGCGTTGGCCGCGATCCCCGCTGGAAGGAACGCGGAGCGCGACAAGGTCGTCCAGCTGCTGGTCCAGGGACGCGACATCCGCCGCATCGCGACGTCCGGGTCGGCTCGGCGGCCCGCGAGCGGATAGTCCGGGAATCGCCGCCGCGACGGCTTGACATGGACGGACGGCAGCTTCGGGCAGCCGGCGCGGGCACGCATTTCGTGTGAACAGGCCCTAGTAGGCGCCAGGATCCTTGACCATCATGCAACCCGGCAGGCGCGCGAGCTTGTCGTTGAACCACTTGAGCGTGCCCTTCTTCTTCACGCCCTGGTCCGGGTCGTTGAAGAAGACCTCGCCCTTCTCGACACCCGTGACCACGATGATGTGCCCGCAACCGAACCAGTAGCCCGCCGACCAGATCGGGCCGCCGGCGCGCAGGAAGGCGAACAGGTCCGCCTCGCTGATCTGGGCATTCGGATAAAGCTTGTACAGCCCGACCTTCTGCGCCAGCGTGATGAACTCGGCCGGATACAAGCCCGTCGTGTCGGCGACCTCGTACTTCGATGCCACGGTGTTCATGGGCCCGGCGCCTTTGCCGTTCTGCTGCCAGTACAGCCAGATCATGTAGGCGCTGGTGTGCCAGCAGCAGTTGGCCTTTTCCTGGGCAACGAGGGGCACATCGAGCTTGATCGTAGGCATGGCGCGGATCCTTCCTGGTGCTGCGGGCAATCGACGTCAGCGGTTCTAGCACCGTGGGCCGATGGCGCGTATCCCCAACACCCGAACGCGCCCGACGCCTCGCCAGGCGGCACGTCCCGGCGCCATCGACCATTGCCAGCCAAGACCCCCGGCCGGGCCCATCGTCCGGGCGTCACTGCGCCCCGGGCTTGTCCCGTGCGACGTCCTGCAGGTACGAGGCCGCGAGCGTGCCCTTGGCCTTCGCGAGCGACAGCATCGTGGGATAGAACTGGACGAAGGTCGAGTCGACCGCGCCATGCGCCTTGTGGCAGCTGTAGCAGTCGTTGTCGCGGGAAATCATCGCCGAGGGCTTGTCGGTGTCCTCGAATGTGAAGAAGGCCCAGCCGTCGCCGCCGAACCGCGCGATGTCCTTGACGTGGACTTCGACGCCCATCAGGTCGGCGTCCTGGAAGTAGCCGCGCCTGTTGATCGAGCCCTTCGTGTTCGCGCCGCGGGTCTCGAGCACCATCACCGTCCTGTCCGGCCACGTGCCGGTGCGCTTGAAGGCCTGCCAGGCCGCGGGGTTCACGAACACGTTGTCGAACATGTGGTGGCCGGGGAGGTTGATCCGGCTGTAGCTCATGTCCAGGCCGGTCGTGGCGTAGATCCATTCGCGGTAGTCGGTCGGCGCCCGGAGCTTGTCGCCGTCGTAGGCGAGCACGGGCGGGCCGGTGTCGGCGGTGGCGGCCACCGGCGGCGCGGCTGGCGCATCGGGCGGGGCGGCGCACAGCGTGGCCC
>DATCRO010000672.1:0-2162 GCA_036569025.1 Burkholderiaceae bacterium | reverse complement strand
TCGCGACCCAGTGATTTGCTGCCGGCGGAGGCCACCGCGGCGACGACATCCACGGGACTCGCGCCTTCGGCCGCCACCCGCACGATGCTCGTCCCCATGCGCCCGGTGGCGCCTATCAAAGCTGCCTTCGTCATGGTCCCTAGTGTGCCGCAGGGCTGCGAGTCGTGCGAGACTGCCGCCCCATGATACGCATCGGCATCCTGGGCGCGGCACGCATCGCACCGCGCGGCATCGTGACCCCCGCAAACGATCTGCTCGGCGTCGAGGTCACCGCGGTGGCATCCCGGGAACTGGAGCGCGCGAGGAATTTCGCGGCCCAGCACTCGATCCCGCTCGCTCTGGGTAGTTATGCCGAGCTGATCGCGCGCGACGACATCGACCTCGTCGTCATCGCCACGCCCAACGACACGCACCACCCGCTGGCGCGCGACGCGCTGCGCGCGGGCCGCCACGTCGTCGTCGACAAGCCGTTCACGGTCCGCGTGGCCGATGCGCGCGAGCTGGTGGCGCTGGCGCGCGAGCGCGGGCGGCTGCTGTCGGTGTTCCACAACCGGCGCTACGACGGCGACTTCCTCACGCTCAGGAAGCTGCTGGCCGAGGGCGCGCTGGGCCGCGTGGTCGACGTCGAGTCGCGTCACGACCGCTGGCGGCCCGAGGTGCGCCAGCGCTGGCGCGAGAGCGCCGGTCCGGGCGCCGGCCTGTGGTTCGACCTGGGCCCGCATCTGGTCGACCAGGCGCTGCAGCTGTTCGGCCCCCCGCGTGCGATCGCGCTGGAGCGCGCGCTCGTGCGCGACGGCGCGCTGGCCGACGACTGGTTCCAGGCGACGCTGCGCTACGACCGCCTGCACGTGCACCTGCGCGCGAGCATGCTGGCCGCCGCGAGCGCGCCGCGCTTCACGCTGCACGGCACGCGCGGCAGCTTCGTCAAGGAAGGGCTCGACGCGCAGGAGGACGCGCTCAAGGCCGGCGTCCGTCCGACATGGCCGGCGCAGGCAGGCTGGGGCGTCGACCCGGGCCGGGCGGCGATCGTCACCCGCACCGACGACGGCCGGGCCGTCGAGACGCCGGTGATGCTGGAGCGCGGCGCGCACCAGGGCTACTTCGCGGCGGTCGCCGCGGCCGTTCGCGGCGCGGCGCCCAACCCGGTGCCACCCGAACAGGCGCTCGCGGTGATGGAGCTGATCGAGCTCGGGATCGAGAGCGCACGGCAAGGCCGCGAGCTCGAATGGCGAATCGAGGGCGCGCCAGCACGATAGCGGCAATGGCGGGATACTCCCGGCCCATGCAGCCCATCCTCTCCGTCAAGAACGTCTCCAAGACCTACGCGTCGGGCTTCACGGCGCTCCACGACATCGCGCTGGACATCCGCAAGGGCGAGATCCTCGCGCTGCTGGGCCCCAACGGCGCAGGCAAGACGACGCTGATCAGCATCGTTTGCGGCATCGTCACGGCGAGCTCCGGCCAGGTGACGGTCGACGGGCACGACATCGTCGACGACTACCGCCTGTCGCGCTCCATCATCGGCCTGGTGCCGCAGGAGCTCACCACCGACGCGTTCGAGACGGTGTGGGACACGGTGTCCTTCAGCCGCGGCCTGTTCGGCAAGGCGCCCGCTCCCGCGCACATCGAGAAGACGCTCAAGGCGCTGTCGCTGTGGGACAAGAAGGACAACCGCATCCGCACGCTGTCGGGCGGCATGAAGCGGCGCGTGATGATCGCCAAGGCGCTGTCGCACGAGCCGCAGGTGCTGTTCCTGGACGAGCCCACCGCGGGCGTCGACGTCGAGCTGCGGCGCGACATGTGGCAGCTGGTGCGCGAACTCCGCGACGCCGGCACCACCATCATCCTCACCACCCACTACATCGAGGAGGCCGAGGAGATGGCCGACCGCATCGGCGTGATCCGCAGGGGCGAGCTGGTGGTGGTGGAGGACAAGTCGTGATCGCCAACCTGCACGCCGTCAAGGCCATCTACCGCTTCGAGATGGCGCGCACCTGGCGCACGCTGATGCAGAGCATCGTCTCGCCGGTGATCTCGACCTCGCTGTATTTCGTCGTGTTCGGCGCGGCGATCGGATCGCGGATGAACGCCGTCGTCGAAGGCGTGAGCTATGGCGCCTTCATCGTGCCCGGACTCATCATGTTGACGGTGCTGACCCAGAG
>DATCRO010000671.1:0-7810 GCA_036569025.1 Burkholderiaceae bacterium | reverse complement strand
AGCCCGACAGGCCGGTGATGACCACCAGCGCGTGCTTGGGGATGTCCAGGTCGATGTTCTTCAGGTTGTGCGTGCGGGCCCCGCGCACGCGGATGGCGTGCGCCTCGGGATGCGCGGCGCGCATGGCGCTGCCGAGGTAGCGGCCGGCGCCCTCCTGCGCGACCACCGGGACGGCCGCGGCCGGCGGAGCGGCGGCAACCTGGGAGCGGGTCTTCTTGGCGGGAGCGGGGGTCTTGGAGCTGGGCATGGGAAATCGACAGGCAACCGACCATGATAAACAGGCCGTCAAGCCCTTGCACGTCCGCAGAAGCGGCGAACCGCGGGCCCCCTGCTGGACCGCAAGGTGCGGCACCGCACATGAGGCGGCGGCGGAGGGCGAGGGCCGATGTACCGGGCCGGCGGCGGGCGAGGGTGCCTCGGTGCCGCGCCAGGGCGCATGACCCGCCGAGGCGTCGCCTGTGGCGCCCGGCCGGCTGGACGCGGCGCGTCAAACCGGGCCGAAACCCGGCCGAATGCGCCGGGCAGTTTTTCGGCGCCGACCGAACATGGCGGCATCCGAAACCGCTTCGCCGCCGCCATGCTGCACTTCGATACCGCCCAGATGTCCGCGATCACGCAGGCCCACTTCTTCTCCCGCGTGGCCGAGTTCATCCGCGACCAGACCACCGTCGCCGCCTACCGCCAGGCGGCCATGGACACCTCGCTGCGCACCGCGCTGTGGGCCCCCCACTGGCCCACGCTGCGCAACGCCTCCGAACACGACGCCGCGCTGTTCATGTGCTTCCTGCTCGCCTGCGACACGCTCGGCGTCGACTCCACGCGCGCCGCCGAGGCGGTGCGCCAGTCCTCGCAGCCGGAAACGAGCATGAAGCTGTTCCTGTCCGAACGCGGCCTGCTGCGCTTCTCCGCCTTCGACGTCCCCGACCTCACGCGCCCGGGCGCGGAGGCCTGACATGGGCAGCTTCTCGCGCGCCGGATCGGCCTCCGGCAAGGCGCCCTGCGTCGCCTGCTGCCGCGCCGACCACGCGAAGGACGACGAACTGTCCAAGGCGAGCACCGCCCGCATCGCGGCGCTCACCGGGGGCCGCGTCCCGCCCAACGCGGCCCCCGCACCGTCGGCCACGGCCGACACGCCGAGCGCGCGCGTCAACAGCGACTGCGCGCAACAAGCCCGCACCCTGGCCCCGATCGTCGCCCGCTTCGACCGCTACCGCGAGGCCCTGCCATCCGCCCGCGCGGCGGCCGACCTGAACGAATTGGGCGACAAATCCGGCGATGAGCCGTCGGGCAAGCCGTGCTTGACGAGGTTGCCGGTGGATGCGGAGCGGCTGAACGCGGCGCTAGGCATGCCGCCGGATGCGATCAAGCCCCTGCAGCTGCGCAACGATGAGACCGGATTCCGCGCTGCTCTATATAGAGATGAGGGCACGGGTCGCATGATCCTGGTGCCGCGCGACACCCAACCGGACAGTCTTGTCGACTGGCAGGCGAACACGCGCAATGGGCTGGGGTTGGATACGCCGCAGTACGCCGCCATGCGTAAGCTGACGGAGCGTCTCGTCGCCAACGACCAGACCTTCGACCTCGCCGGCTATTCGAAAGGCGGCGGCATTGCGCAGGAGGGTGGGCTGATGAACACGCTGGCGCAGGTGCGCGTCTTCAACTCGGCAGGCTTGGCTGACAGTTCCCTTTCCCGGACAGGTCAGCCCAACTTCGAAAGCCTCGTCTCGCGCACCCGAGCCTTCAGTTCCGAGGGTGACTTTCTGACCTTCATGAACAACACCACCGACCCCGGGCAGAACATCATCAACTCACGCTTCCTGCGCCAGGAACTGGCTGGGCAGGGGCCGGGACTGAACCCGATCAACATCAAGGTGCGCAATCCTGCCATGCGAGGCGCCAACGATGCGCAGTTCGGTCGGGACAAGCAGGCCTATATCGACGAACTGGACCAGCACATCGAGAGCATGCAGACCGCCTTCGACAGCGGAGGCGTCGTCCAGTCGTTTCCACCGGTCCGCGCGGCATCCAAGGAGACCATCGCCGACAGCATGACCCTGGCGGGCAAGATGCTCGGCGCGCGCAGCGACCAGCCAACGCTGGGCAAGTTGGCACAGCACAAGATGGGCGTCGTGCTCGACTCCATGGAGGCGAATGTGGCGAACGATCGCAGCGCGCTCAATGCCTTCCTGGCGAAGTGCGGTTAGCGCGTCGCCAACCCGACCTTCGCTCGACGACAAGCTTTCGCACTGCAAAGGAGTCCGCAGCCAGATGTTCCGTGACCTGTTCAGAATGCTCCGCGCCGCAGCGTCCGCTCTTGTGGGTGTCGCCCTCGGCCTTGCCCTGCCCACCACGTCCTCAGCCATGTCTTCGACCAAAGCGATCTTCTTTTCCTCGGGCATCCAGCAACGGCTGGAAGTCGCCATTCGCAGCGACGACGCGCCTTCAATCGACCAGCTTCTTGCCGCGGGTGCCCAGGTCAACGCCCGGGGGCTGCACGATGTGACACCGTTGATGATCGCCGTCGATGCGCAATCTCCGCGCGCGGTTGCGGCGTTGCTGCGTGCCGGCGCGAATCCGAACCTGAAGGCGGCCGACCGCGCGGGCGCCGTGCATCTCGCAGTTCAAAGCCGCTGGGCCAAGCCGAATGGCCACGACATCCTCGCGATGCTCATGAAAGCTGGCGGAGACCCGAACACGCGGCGGCCCGATGGCGATCCCGTCCTCGTGAGCCTCACCTACGACCACGACCTGGAGAGCATTCGCTGGTTCAAATCCCTTGGCGCTGATCTCGACATCATCGGCCGAGACGACGAACCCATCATTGCGGGCCAGGCGTACGCGCAGAACTGGGACGTCGTCTGGGTGATGATCGAACTTGGTGCGCGCTATGACTACGAGAACACAGTCTTTCCGCTGAGCAAGGCCATCAATGGAAGCTACGGCTCGTCTCCCGACTCGACCCTGTATTCCTACAAGCTCAGGACTTGGCAACTGTTCAAGGACCACGGATTCGCCGTCAGGCCGTTCGGCACCGACAAGCATTGAAAGCTGCTTGATAGTGCGCGCACGCCCTGATCAGCTCGCCGCCGCCACCCGCCCCGCCTTCGCCGCCTCCTGATCCCGCTTCCGATCCGCCGTCACCTTCTGCGCGCTCGGGCGCTGTTCGATCAGCTTGATATAGCTCTTCCAGTCGACGCCGGCCGACTGCAGCATGTCCTCGCCGTAGATGATCTTGCTGCCCATCGCCACCAGCGGCAGGGTGACGAAGGCGGCGCAGTCGGCGAGGGTGAAGTCGGGGCCGGCCAGGTAGGGGCCGAACCTGGCCAGGCGCTGGAAGGCGGCGATGTTGCGGGCGAGCAGCTTCTGCACGCGCGCCTTGTTGGCGTCGCTCACCTTGCCGCCGAAGAAGGCCTCCGGGTACAGCTCGCGCACCACCAGTTCCAGGTGCAGTTCGACGAAGGTGACGAGCTCGCGCACCTTGGCCTGGCCCCAGATGTCGGCGGGCATCAGGCGCGGCTCGGGCTGCAGGGCCTCGAGGTATTCGACGATCACCTCGCTCTCGCACAGCGAGCCCTGCTCCGTGCGGATGTAGGGCACCTTGCCGAGCGGCGAGCACATCAGCATCTCCTCGGTCTTGTCGCCGCCCATCGGGCAGTGCTCCTCGACGAAGGGCAGGCCCTTCTCGAGGAGCACCATCTTGACCTTGTTGTAGTAGTTCGAGAGCGTGAATCCGCTGAGCGTGATCATGGCGAGGCCTGACGGGTGGACGTGGAGGAATGCGGGCATGACGGCGCCCGCCGATGGCAGGTGCAAGTGTAGGGCGGCCCCCTGCGCACCGATGGCGCGTCCGTGACAGCGAGGCTTTCCGCTTTGGAGAGACGACTCTTGGCGCTTGACGAGAGCGCCACCCCGAGCGCCCCTTGGCGGCATTCAGCGCTGCCAGCCGCCCACGACCCGCGCTCCCGCCCACGCCAGGATGCCCGCGACGATGCCGCACGCGTGGGCGACGGGCGCCACGGCGATGCCCAGCGCCGCGCTGGCATGCGGCGTCAGCTGCCACGGGGCTTCCATCGCCACCTTGACCACGGTGCCCACGACGATCGCGACGCCGATCCAGCGCGCGCGCAGCGAGCCGTCGCCCGTGGCAGTCTCGGCCGGAGGTTGGTCGAGCGTCGAGGCGGGCAGGGCGGTGGCGGTGCCCATCTCGGTCATGGCCCACGGCCCCTCGGTGATGCGCGAGGGCTCGATCGCCGACGCGTGCGTGGCGGAGAAGCCGTTGTCCGCGGGCGCTGGCGTCACGCGCGGACGCGCGGGGGCGTTCGCGCGCTCGGGCGGCCACGCGAGCGACAGCCCCAGCACGATGGCGCCGGCATGCAGCACGCCGGACAAGCCGCCGTAGTGCGGCATGAGGACGGCCAGGCGCTCGGCGCCGACCGCGGCCATGAAGGCCTGGGTCAGCGGCCAGGCGGCGAGCCACCCCAGCGCCGCCGCGGCCGGCAGCCGCGCCCGCCAGCCCACGAAGGCGACGACCGCCGCGCCGGCGGCGTTGACCAGCAGGTGCGCCACGCTCCAGTGCACCCAGGCGCTGGTCCACAGCCGCCAGGTCTCGCGCAGCCCGAGGGCCGGCTGCCAGTCCAGGGCCAGTGCGAAAGGCGAGGCGATGGGCGCGGCGCCGCCGTCCAGCGACAGCACCGTGACCGCGACGGCGCCGGCGCACAGCAGCGCCGCCAGCAGGACCCAGGCCATGCCGCCGATGCGGAGGGCCTTCACGCGCCAGGACCGAACACGGCGCGCCACAGCGCGCGTCCCGCGGCGCGCTCGGGCGCCAGCGTCTCCTCGGGAAACAGCGTGGGCTGTTCGTCGAGGCGGGCGCGGTGCTGCGCGCGGCGCAGTTCGCGGTAGGCGTCGGCGGCGGCCGTGCCGATGCCCACGTCCAGCAGCCTGGCCTCCTCGGCGCGCTTGAGCAGCGCGATGTTGCCCAGGTTGTCCTGCAGGCCCGGATGGTCGCGGCCGTGCGCCAGCACCAGGTACTGCACGGCGAACTCGATGTCCATCAGGCCGCCCTCGCCATGCTTGAGGTCGATGCGCTGGTCGCGCTGCGGATGCGCGTCGCGCACCTTCTGGCGCATCGCCGCGATCTCCTGGCGCAGCGAGTCGGCGTCCCGCTCGGCCTCGATCACGGCGCGGCGCGTGGCCTCGAAACGCTCGCCGATCGCCGCGTCGCCGGCGCAGAAACGGGCGCGCGTGATGGCCTGGTGCTCCCACGTCCACGCGGTGTTGCTGCCGCGGCCGCGCTGGTAGCTCTCGAACGACTCGATCGACGTCACCAGCAGCCCCGAGTTGCCGTTGGGACGCAGCGCGGTGTCGATGTCGAACAGCTCGCCCGCCGCCGTGCGCAGCGTGAGCCAGGTGATCAGCTTGCGCACGAAGGCGGCATAGACCTCCTGCGCCTGGTACGGGTCGGCCTCGCCGGCGTCGTCGTACAGGAACACGACGTCCAGGTCGCTGCCATAGCCCAGTTCCTTGCCGCCCAGCTTGCCGTAGGCGATGACCGCCAGGCGCGGCACGTCGCGATGGCGCTTCCTCATGAGCGTCCAGGCCCACTGCAGGCTGCGCTCGACGATGGTGTCGGCCAGCGCGGACAGCTCGTCGGCCACGGCCTCGACGGTGATGCGGCCCTCGACGTCGCGCACCAGCGTGCGGAACACCTCGGCGTGGTGGGCGCGGCGCAGCGTGTCCAGCATCGCGCCCTCGTCGGCCTCGCCGGAGCGCTTCCAGGCCTCGTGTCGGTCCTCGAGTTCGGCCGTCAGCGCCACGCGGTCGAAGCGCTCGATCATCGTGCGTTCGTCGGCGAGCTCGTCGATGACGCCCGGGTGCAGCATGAGATAGCGCACCGGCCAGCGCGCCAGGCCCAGCAGGCGCAGCAGGCGGCGCTGCACGTTGGGGCGCTCGACCAGCAGCGCGAGGTAGCTCTCGCGCCGCAGCAGCGGCTCGATCCAATCGACGAAGCGCGTGGCGGCGACGATCGTGCAGTTGCCCGAGCGGATCTCCTCGACGGCGCGCTGCACCAGCTTGGCGATGCGCTGGCGGCTCTCCTCGCGCAGGTTCTGCACGCGCGGGTTGTCGGCGAACCGGCGCACGCGCTCGCCCAGCTCCTCGGGCAGTCGGTCGAGCCAGCTCTCGCTGTCCAGCTGGGCCTGCGGCGCCGCGCAGCTGCCGTTGCGGCAGCCGCCGTTGCGCGGCGGCGGCGCGCGGCCGTCATGCAGCAGCGTGTCGAACTCGGTGGACACGAACTCGCGCGTCTCGCCCAGGCGGTCGAGCAGCTCGCAGGCGTTCTTGCCGCAGGACAGCCCGAGGCTGGCGGCGATCCAGCGCAGGTCGTCGTCGTCGGTGGGCAGCAGGTGCGTCTGCCGGTCGTCCAGGAACTGGATGCGGTGCTCGACGCGGCGCAGGAACACGTAGGCGTCGTGCAGGCGCGCGGCCGTCTCGGCCTTCATCAGGCCCGTGGCGCGCAGCTTCTCGAGCGCCTTGAGCGTCGAGCGCGTGCGGATCTCGGGGAACTGGCCGCCGCGCACCACCAGCAGCAGCTGCACGATGAACTCGATCTCGCGGATGCCGCCGCGCGACAGCTTGACGTCGTTGGCGCGCTCCGGCCGGCCCGCGGCGCGGCGCTGCGCCTCCTCGCGGATCTTGTGGTGCAGCTGGCGCAGGCCTTCGAACACGCCGTAGTCGAGGTAGCGGCGGTAGACGAAGGGCGTGACCAGCGAGCGCAGCGCCAGGGCGCGGCCGCTGGTGACCGCCGAACGCGGCGCCACGACGCGGCTCTTGAGCCACGCGAAGCGTTCCCACTCGCGGCCCTGCACGAGGAAGTACTCCTCCAGCATCGCCAGGCTCACCACCGGCGGGCCCGAGTTGCCGTTGGGCCGCAGCGCGAGGTCGACGCGGAACACGAAGCCCTCGTCGGTGACGTCGCCGATCAGCGCGTACATGCGGCGCGCCACCTGGCCGAAGTATTCCTGCGCGCTCACCGGCTTCTCGCCGTCGGTGGCCACTTCCTCTTCGTAGACGTAGATCAGGTCGATGTCGGACGACACGTTGAGCTCGCGCGCGCCGAGCTTGCCCATGCCGATGATCCAGAACTCGACGCGCTCGCCGGCCGCGTTGCGCGGCACGCCCCAGCGCGGGTCGATGTCGGCCAGCGCCTGTGCGTGCGCGCGATCGAGCGTGGCCTCGGCCAGGTGCGTCATGGCGGCCGTGATCTCGGACTGGTCGGCATGCTGCTCGACGTCGAGCACGGCCAGGCGCTCCAGCACCAGCTGGCGCGCGATGCGCAGCGCGCTCATGACGGGGACGCCGTCGGCCTCGAGCCCGGCGATCAGCGCCGTGATGCCGGCGAAGTCGGGCAGGCCCGGCGGCAGCCGATCCAGCATGTCGGCGTGGCGGCGGCGCACGCGCTGCACGAAGCGGCTGTGCGCGGCCAGGGCCTTGCCGCGTGATAGCGGTAGCGGCGTCTCGGGGGCGTTCACGGCCGGCGCGGCGCCGCGAGGGCGCTTGTTACCAGAAGTTCAGGGCGGGCCCAGGGGACAAAGACTCCCTGTCGCGCCCTTCGGCGCTCATCTTGCCCACCTACACTGTGGTCTGGGGCGCTGCCACCCCGTGCCGAACATTTCATGAGATTGCAACCGAGCGCATTTTTCGATCCAGTCGTCAGGCGGCTGCGCTTCATGCCGTGGCGGCGCGGGCTCCAACTGGCCTGGAAAGCCGTCGTCTATGCGGGCCTGTCCTTCCTGTGCCTGGTCGTGCTCGC
>DATCRO010000670.1:0-7930 GCA_036569025.1 Burkholderiaceae bacterium | reverse complement strand
ACCGCGATGATGAAGGCGCCGTAGAACCAGTTGGCCACGTAGATGTGGCGCACCTTGCGGATGCCGATGGTGCCGAAGAAGACGATCGCGTAGATCACCCACACGACCGTCAGCAGCAGGGCGATCGGCCACTCGAGTTCGGCGTATTCCTTGCCGCGCGTGATGCCCAGCGGCAGCGTGATCGCGGCGAGCACGATCACCGCCTGGTAGCCCCAGAAGTGCAGTTCGGCCAGCTTGGACGAGATCAGCCGCACCTGGCACGTGCGCTGCACCACGTAGTAGCTGGTGGCCATCAGCGCGCAGCCGCCGAACGCGAAGATCACCGCGTTGGTGTGCAGCGGCCGCAGGCGGCCGTAGCTGAGCCAGGGGATGCCCAAGGCGATGTCGGGGAAGGCCAGCTCGGCGGCGATGAACACGCCCACCAGCATGCCCACGACGCCCCAGATGACCGCCGCGATCGAGAACAGGCGCACGGCGCGGTCGTCGTAGACCGTGTCGGGTGGCGTCGCCACGGAAGGATTGACCATCGCTTTGCTCCATGTCGGACCGGCCTCGCCGGTGTCAGGGTCATTGTTTCGAAGCGGCCTCGCCGCGAGGTTGATCCCCGTCAAGCGACTCGTCGGCAGCAAGGATCCGCTCGCCTTCGCGTTGCAGATCGTCGAATTGATCGGCGTCGAGCGCCCAGGCGAACAGGCCCAGCAGCGCCAGGACCAGCAGCGCCGACAGGGGAACCAGGAGGTACAGGCTCTCCATCGCGTCAGCGGCCTAGGCGCATCGAATTGAGGACGACGAACAGCGAGCTGCACGCCATGCCCAGGCCCGCGGCCCAGGGGGGCAGGTGGCCGCTGAGCGCCAACGGCACGCAGGCGGCGTTGTAGAGGGCCGCCCAACCGAGGTTCTGATTCACGACGCGCAGCGTGCGCCGCGCGAGTGCCAAGGCGCGCACGACGTCCGACAGCCGGTTGGACAGCAGGATCGCGTCGGCCCGTGTCCGCGCGAGGGCGGCGCCCGAGCCCATCGCGATCGCGACGTCGGCGCGCGCGAGCACCGGGGCGTCGTTGATGCCGTCGCCGATCATGGCGACGCAACGGCCGCCCGTCTGCGCGGCGCTCAACGAGGCGAGCTTGTCCTCTGGCGTCTGGTGGCCCCGTGCGTCCCGGATCCCGAGCGCGAGCGCCACCTCGCGCACGCGGGACGGGTCGTCGCCGGACAGGATGCGCACCTCGACGCCGTCCTGCGAGAGCATGCGCACTGCAGCCGCGGCGTCGTCGCGCACGATCTCTCCGCAGGCGAACGCGACGAGCGGCCGGCCGTCGCGCGCCAGCACCACGTCGGCGCCAGGAACGGGCAGGCCGCCCGTCCACGCCGCGGAACCGAGGCGCCACTCGACCCCGTGTTCGTCCAGGGCCAGGACGCCCTTGCCGGCAGCCTCGGACACGCCGCTCCAGACGGTCAGGTCCGGATGCCAGCGCGCATTGACCGCCCGGGCCAGCGGATGCGAGGACCAGGCGGCCAGCGACGACGCCTTTGCCGCGAGTGCCGGCAGTTCGTCGGCCGGCACCGCGGTCAGCGCATGCAGGCCGGAGCAGGCTTGATCGCCGGTGGTCAGCGTGCCGGTCTTGTCGACGAACAGCGTGCGCACATGCGCCAGCCGCGCGATCGCATCCATGTCGCGCACCAGCAGGCCTTCGCGGCCCATGCGCGACGCCGCGGCGAGCAGCGCCGTGGGCGCGGCCAGGGACAGGGCGCAGGGGCAGGTGACGATCAGGACGGCAATGGCCGCGTCGAGGGCGCGCGCGGGGTCCAGCACCTGCCAGGCCAGCCATGCCCCGGCGGACAGCATCAGCACGATCCACAGGAACAGGCCGGCCCAGCGATCGGCCGGCGACAGGAAGGCGGGACGCTGGGTGCGGGCCTCACGCATCAGTGCCGCGATGGCCTCGGCGCGCGTGTCCGCCCCCAGGCGCTCGGCCAGCATGTCGACCGGGGCGCCCACGTTGAGGCTGCCGGCGACCAGGGAATCCCCGGCCGCCTTGACCACGGGGTGCGACTCGCCCGTCAGCAGGGACTCGTCGGCGGCGGTCGCGCCGTCCACGAGACGTCCGTCGGCCGGGAAGGCCTCGCCCAAGGGGATGCGCAGCCGGTCGCCGACGGCCAGCGCCTCCAGCGGCACACGCCGGGCGTTGCCACTGACGTCCACGCGCAGCGCCGTGGACGGCAGTTGCGAGGTGGATGCCTCGAGGGACTCTTCCGCGCGATGCCTGGCGCGCATCTCCAGCCAGCGCCCCGCCAGCAGGAAGGTGACGAACATCGCGATCGAGTCGAAATAGACCGCGTGCGCGTCCGCGCCGAACGTCGTCGCGGTGCTGGCGACGAAGGCGATGGCCAGTCCGAGCGCGACGGGCACGTCCATGCCGATCCGCCGTGCCCGCACGCTGCGCCAGGCGCCGGCGAAGAAGGGCGACGCCGAGAACAGCAGCACCGGCAAGGTCAGCAGCCAACCGCCCCAGTTCAGCAGGCGCGTGTACTCGGCGTCGATCTCGCCCGGGGCGGCCAGGTAGGTCGGCTCGGCCAGCATCATGACCTGCGTCGCGCAGAGGGCGGCGACGAACAGGCGCCACAGCGCGGTGCGGGATTCGACCTTGCGGGCGGCCCGGGCCGCCGCCGTGGTGTCCGGCGTGGCCACGTAGCCGGCGGCATGCACGGCCCGCGCGATCGCCTCGGGGCCGACGACGTCCGGATCCCAGCGCACCTCGGCCGCCTGGGCCGCGGCGCTCACGTGCGCGTCGACGACGCCCGGCACGCTGCGCATGGCCCGTTCGACGGTGTCGGCGCAGGCGGCGCAATGCATGCCGCCGATGCGCAGCGTGGTGGCGGCGACCGGCGACATGCGCCTCAGTCCTGGCCGCCGGCGACCAGGCGTTGCAGCGCCGCCGCGTCGAGGATGCGGATGTTGCGCTGCCTCACGTCGAGGATGCGGGCCTCGTGCAGCCGCGAGAAGCTGCGGCTGACCGTCTCCAGCTGCAGCCCGAGGTAGGTGCCGATCTCCTGGCGGGTCATGCGCAGGACGAACGCGGAGGGCGAGAAGCCGCGCGCCTGCAGCCGCCGGGCCAGGTTGGCCAGGAAGGCCGCGACACGCTCCTCCGCGCGCATGCCGCCCAGCATCATCATCAGGCCGTGCTCGTGAACGATCTCGCGGCTCATCACGCGATGGAGCTGTCGCTGCAGCGCGGGAAACCGGTGCGTCATCGTCTCGAGCGCCGCGCAGGGGATGACGCAGACCTGCGAATCCTCGAGCGCCACGGCGTCGCAGCGGTGGGTGTCGTCGTCGAAGCCGTCCAGCCCCAGCAGTTCGCCGCCCATCTGGAAGCCGGTCACGTGCTCGCGGCCGTCCTCGCTGGACGTGCTGGTCTTGAAGAAACCGGTGCGCACGGCGTAAAGCGCGTCGAAGCGGTCACCGCTGCGGAAGAGCGTCTCGCCACGGCGCACCGTCTGGCGCGCCGACACGAGCGCGTCCAGGTCGGCCATCTCGCCGTCGCTGAAGCCCACGGGCAGGCACAGTTCGCGCAGCCCGCAGCTGGAGCAGGCGACGTTGGGCCGCAGCGGGGCGCAGGGCAAGGGGCTGGACATGGAGCTTCCGTTTCTGACTTGGCGCAATGTGGCGATTGTTCGGACGACGCAGGCGAGGTCGGTTGCGCTGGATCAAGAATCGGGAGACGGCGTGTCCCCAGCATCGCGGTCATGCGTCCTTCATTTCCCTTCGAGACCATCGCTCCGGCGCCACCCGCAGCCTTGTTGAGGCGATTCGATCGCGGCGCGTCGCGGCATCCGGCGCTGCCGCCGTTCGCGGACTTCTCGCCGTCCTTCGGCGCAGGCGAGTTGCGCGAGGCGCTCGAGCGGCGAGGGCAGGACCCAGGGCGGGCGAGGCGGCTGCCGTTGCACCTGGCCGTCCGCCTTCCCTGCGAAGGCTGCATCGACGCGAAGCGATCGGCGTCTGCGCTGGCAGGGGAGGCGGCTGCGCTCTCCGACGCGGTCGGGGCGCCGCAGCAGGTGACACGAGTGACTGTCCAGGGCTTGGGCGGCGCAAGCGCGGCCGGCGGGCGACTCGGGGATGTGCTGGATCGCATCTGCGCGCAGTTCCGGATGGAGGCCGCCGAGGTCGTTGCCGAGGCTCGGTGGCCCGGGGCATCGGCGTTGCGCTCCTGGCGCGCCGCCGGCGTCTCGAGCCTCGTCATCGAAGCCGTACGCTCCGCGGAGGTCGAGTCGGCGCGCGAGCTCGGCTTCAAGATGGTGACGGTCCGGGTCGCCTGCGGCCGCTCCGGCCAGGACGGCGACCTGCTGGCGCAAGAGCTTGGCGCCATGCTGCATGCCGGCGCGACGAGGGTGCATCTGCATCCATACGCCAGCACGCACGAGTCCGCCTGCGATCGATGTCCGACGCCTCCAGGGTCGATCGCGCTGTTCGAGGATCGGGGCGTGCTGCGCGCCCGGGCGATCGCGACTCTGCAGGAGCACGGCCTGCGGCACATCGGCCTGGGGCTCTTCGCCCCCGCCGACGATCCGCTCGTCTCGGCCCGCGAGCGTGACCGCCTGCATCTGGAGATCGACGGATTGTCCGCGACCCCCGCCGCCGGGACGCTCGCGATCGGCGCCGGTGCCTTCGGCCGGGTCGGGCCCGCCTGCTACCGGAACGCCGGCGGAGCGAGGCCTCATGCGCAGGCCGTCGAGTCGCGGGGGCTGTCGGTGGCTGCGGGCCTCTCGTTGTCGACGCTCGGCCAGGCGCGCCGATCCGCGGTGGCGTCGCTGGTGTGCCACGGGCGCCTGGACTTCGAGGCGATCTCGCTCGCGTACCTCGTCGACTTCCGGCATTGCTTTGCCGGCGAGCTGGGCGAACTGCAGGCGCTCGCGCGTGCGGGCCTGGTGGAGCTCGACGAAGAGGGCGTGGAACTGACCTGGCAGGGCGAGCATCTCGTGGACACCGTCCTCGCGGTCTTCGATCGCTGCCGCTGAATCGCCCGCCGGTCAGGGCGGCGAGCTCGGGGCGGCGAGTCCGAACGGCGCCGGAACCAGGCCGACGATGCGGTCGAACAAGGCCCGGTACTCCTCGTCGGCCGATCGCCCGGTGAGCGGATCGGGCTCTCCCGCGAGTTCGGCCTCCAGGTGTTGCCAATCCTCGTCGGTCAGGTGGCGTTCCGCCAGGGGGAATATCTCGTCCTCCTCGAGCGCCATGTGGGCCCGGTAGAAGTCGACATATCGCTGCAGCGCCCGCTCGAAGTCCGCCCCGCGGCCGGGCCCGAGCATCTCGTATTCCGTCAGGGCATGCTCGACGTCGCGGATGCGCGCGTGACCCCGCTCGTGGTCGTCGTCGAGGCGGTCGAGGACGTCGCGCGCGAGCGGTGTGCGCGCCCGCAGCCGCGGAAAGAGCAGCTCGGACTCCTTGCGGTGATGGCGCTTCTCGGGGAACTCGTCGACGTAGAACAGCATGGCCCGCAGGGCCCCGAAGTCGGGCGGCCGATGGTTCGCCCGGGCCTGCGCGAGCATCAGCACCAGCGTGTGCAGCAATGCCGACAGCGCGTCGTGCTCGTCGCGCAGCACACGCAGGGCGGGTCGCATCGCGGCCCCCGTCAGGCCTTCTTCACGTAGGCGCTGCACCAGGCCTTGCCGGCGACCTGCTTGCCGCCGAACAGCGCGCACGGGGCCGCCGCGTCAGCCGGCTTGCCCTGGTACAGCTGGCAGCTGCCGCAGGCCTGGCCGGCAGCGTACTTCGGATACTTGGCCTTGTCGGCCTTGGCGGCGTCCGGCACGTAGCCGAGCGCGACCGCCTGCGGATCCTTGGGATCGACGCTGGCGACCCCGGCGGCCAGCGCGGCATTCGCGCACAGGGCGGCGGCGCCGGCGAGCGGCAGGATCTGGATGAAGGCGCGACGGGTGGTCATGTCTGGGTCTCTCCTGGTTGACGTGCCGCACATCGGCGTGCGCGGCAACGGCACCTTAGCCTGGCCGATGCGCAGCGAGCTTGATCTCGATCAGTCCAGGCCGACGCCATGAGGGCGCCCGTCGCCGATGCCGCGGCTCGCACGGTCTTGCCGCAGCGAAAGTGGCGCGGCCGAGGTACGCTCGAGCCTGTGCGCGGCACCCCTGGTGTCGTTCCCGTCGGAAGCCCGAGGTCCTTCCCATGCCGCTTGCCATGAAATGGATATCCCCCCGCCGCGGCTTGCCGGAAGAAGCCGCTGCGTCCCGGGGCTGAACCGCATGCGCCGAGAACAAGCTCCCGCCTTGGCGTTGTCAGGCTTCGACGAGCGCAGCGTCTTCCGCAGCATCTTCTCCGCCCATCCGGACGCGATGCTGCTGGTCGATGCCGCGGGCAACATCGTCCTGAGCAACCCGGCGGCCGAATCGCTGCTGGGCTACAGCGCCGACCAGTTCGCACGGATGAGCGTCGACGAACTGGTCCCGGACGCGATCCGGCCCCGTCACGCCGCCTACCGCGAGGCCTACGGAAAGTCGCCGCGGCCGCGTCCCATGGGCACGCAGATGGATCTGGTCGCCCGCCGTGGCGACGGCAGCGAGGTGGTGGTGGAGATCGCGCTGAGCCCGCTGCAGGACCACGGGCTGCCGTTCGTGGTCGCGTCGATCCGCGACGTGGGGTCCTATCCGCGCGTGCGGCAGGCCCTGCAGCGGGCGCGGTACAGCGACCGCCTGGCCCAACTCGGCCGCCTGGCGGTCGACGAGCGCGACATGCACGTGCTGGTGGAGCAGGCGTGCCGCCTGGCAGTCGAGGCGCTGGACGTCCACAGTGCCGTCGTCTGTGAACTGGCCCCGGGCGGCCGCGAGTTCGTCATCGCGGGCGGGCACGCGCTGCTCGCCGAGCAACAGGTCGGGCTCAGGCTGGCCAGCGAGCCGACCACGCTGCCCGGCTACCTGGTCACGCATCCTCAGACGATCCTGCTGCCGGACTACCGCCTGGAGCAGCGGTTCGCGCTGCCGGCGCACCTGCTGGAGGCGGGGTTCGTCAGCGGCGTCGCCGCACCACTGGTCGACCGCGGCCGCGTCTTCGGAACGCTCACCATCCACGCCCGCGCGTCGACTCGGTTCGGCGAGGACGAGACCCGCTTCGTCGAATCGCTGTGCAGCCTGCTGGCCACCTGCCTGCAGCGCGGACGCACCGAGGAGGCGCTGAGCCATTCCCAGCGGCTGGAGACGGTGGGCCAGCTGACCGGCGGCATCGCGCACGACTTCAACAACCTGCTGACGGTGATCAAGGGCAACCTGCAGATCATCGAGGACAGCCCTGGCCCGACACCAGTCGGCGACGTTCGCCCCATGCTCGCCTCCGCGGGGCGCGCCACCCACCGGGCAGCGGAGCTGACGGCCAAGCTGCTGGCGTTCTCGCGCCGGCAGATGTTGCAGCCCGAGTCCATCGACCTGCGCGGCATGCTCGATTCCCTGGCCGACATGCTGCGGCGCACGGTCGACCAGCGCGTGCGCATCGAGGTCGACTGTCCACCGGGGTGCCCCGCGGTCTACGCCGACCCGGTGCAGCTCGAGTCGGCCATGCTCAACGTCGCGATCAACGCGCGCGACGCGATGCCCGAAGGCGGCCGGATCCGGATCGGCGCGCACAATTATCCCGCGGGCGGCGAGGTGCGGCGCGACATGGTGCGGCTCAGCATCCGCGACACCGGCCAGGGGATCGAGCCCGAATTGCTCGAGAAGGTGTTCGAGCCCTTCTTCACCACCAAAGGCGTGGGCACCGGCACCGGCCTCGGCCTCAGCCAGGTCTACGGCTTCGTCCGTTCCTCAGGGGGCGAGGTGAAGATCGAAAGCGTCGTCGGGCGCGGCACCACCGTCTTCCTCATGTTCCCCCGCTCCAGCCAGAGCCTGCCGCGCGACGCGATGGAAAGCGGGCGGGAACGCCGTGCCGAGCATG
>DATCRO010000669.1:0-2908 GCA_036569025.1 Burkholderiaceae bacterium | reverse complement strand
GCGCTGGCCTTCGTCGACCGGGTGCATGCGCAACCCGGGGGCGGCTACGCGTGGGTGCTGGACTGGCATGACGGGCAGCGTCGCGTCATCGACGCCACGAACCACTGCTACGGCCTGGCCTTCGTCCTGCTGGCGCACGCGCACGCGCTGATGGCCGGCCAGGCCGACGCGGCCGAGGGCCTGGAGCGCTGCTGGCAGCTGATGGAACAACGCTTCTGGCGTCCCCGGGATTCGCTGTACGCGGACGAGGCGACGCCCGACTGGACGGTCGGCCCGTACCGCGGCCAGAACGCCAACATGCACGCGTGCGAGGCGATGCAGGCGGCCTGGCGCGCGACGAAGGATCGCAAGTACCTGGACCGCGCCGTCGTGCTGGCCGAGGCCGTCACCGGCCGGCTGGGCGCGGCGTCGGCCGACCTGCCGGGCGTGATCCCCGAGTGCGCGTCGCTGGTGTGGGAGCACTTTCGCGAGGACTGGGCCATCGACCCCGACTACAACCGCGGCGACCGCACCAACATCTTCCGCCCCTGGGGCTTCCAGACCGGCCACCAGACCGAATGGACGAAGCTGCTGCTGCAGCTGGACCGGCTGTGCGCCGAGGCCGGCCTCGCGCCCGTGCCCGAGCGCCTGGCGCGCGCGCGAGGCTTCTTCGACGCCGCGATGCACTTCGGCTGGGACGACGCGCATGGCGGCCTCGTCTACGGCTTCGCGCCCGACGGCACGCTCTACGACGGCGACAAGTACCACTGGGTGCAGGCCGAGAGCCTGGCCGCCGCGGCGTGGCTGGCCGTGGCGCTGCAGCAGTCGGGCGCGCCGGCCGCCGACGTCGCGCACTACTGGAACTGGTACGACCGCCTGTGGGCCTACGCCTGGGCCCATTTCGTCGACCACGAGTACGGTGCCTGGTACCGCATCCTGGCCGCCGACAACGCGAAGGTGACCGACGAGAAGAGCCCCGCCGGCAAGGTCGACTACCACGACATGGGCGCGTGCTACGACGTGCTGGCCGCGCTGCGCGAGATCTGACGCGGCCATGCGGTCTGTCCTGGAACTGAACGCGGCCTGTCGAAGTCCGCATCGAAAGCTCTCGGCCGCGCGCTAACCATAGCGTGCAGCGGCGCATCGCGACGCGACGAGGGCTCCAAACAGGGGATGCGCGGCCTGTCCCCCAACTGCAGGGGATGGGTGCGTCGCGATGTCGACGCGCAAGATCCGCGGCATCCCAACGCGACGCCTGCGGACCCGGGGCCGGGTCCCGCATCGGGCGGAGCCATTCCAGGAGACCGCAGATGCCCCAAGCCATCCCCGCCCACTATCGTGCCATCGCGGGAAGCCATCGCCAGGCGAGCGCCTCGGCCAGGCGCCTCGGACCCGCCGACGCCGGCGAGAAGGTGCAGGTCACCATCTCGCTGCGCCGGCGCACTGACGGGCCGCCCGCGCCGGACTTCGACACGGTCGCGACCGTGCCGCTGTCGCAGCGCCAGCCGATGTCGCAGAAGGACTTCGCGGCCAGGTACGGCGCCCATCCGGACGACATCCGGAAGGTGGAGGACTTCGTCCAGACGGCCGGCATGACCGTCGTCGAGAGCAACGCCGCGCGCCGCACCGTCGTCGCCTCCGGCACCGTGGCGCAGATGAACCAGGCGTTCGCGGTCGACCTGGGCAAGTACAGCGCGCCGGCGCCGGCGCGCGGCCATCGCGCGCAACCCGTCATCGAGACCTATCGCGGCCGCGAGGGCGATGTGCACGTGCCTGCCGCCCTCGACGGCATCGTGCTGGGCGTGTTCGGCCTGGACAACCGCACCGTGCTCAAGCGCAACAGCGCGGACCCCGCGAACACGCACACGCTGACGATCCCCACGCTCAAGCAGCTCTACAACTTCCCCACCAACTCCGCGGCCGGGCAGACGATCGGCATCGTCTCGCTGAGCGGCTACGCGATCCACGACATCCAGCTGCTGTTCAACGGCCTGGGCGCGGGCTACACGATGCCCACGGTGCATGACGTGGCCGTGCACGGCGGCAACTCGGGCAGCGACCCGTACGGCGAGACGACGCAGGACATCGGCATCGCCGCCGCCGCGGCCAACGGCGCGGCCATCGCGGTCTACATCACCAACGGCACGCAGGCCGGCTGGGTCGACCTCGTGCACCGCGTGGCGCATCCGAACGCGGGCGACCCGTCGTGCTCCGTGCTTTCGAGCAGCTGGTACATCTCCAACGGCGACGATGCGGCGACGCTGGCGGCCGAGGGCGTCACCACCTCGTTCATCAATGCCGTGACCGCCGCGTTCCAGGACGCCGCGATCCAGGGCATCACCGTGTGCATCGCCTGCGGTGACACCGGCTCCAATTCCAAGGTCAACGACGGCAAGGCGCACGTGCAGTACCCGGGCAGCGACCCGTGGGTGCTGTCGGTGGGCGGCACGACGGTGGGCAACGTGTCGGGCTCGACCTTCGAGGAATACGTCTGGAACGACCCGAGCCCGTCCGACCCGTCGCACTGGGGCACCACCGGCGGCGGCGTCAGCGACTTCTTCAACCTGCCGTCCTACCAGGCCTACGCCCGCGTGCCGGCCTCGGTGAACGCGGGACACCGCGTCGGCCGCGGGCTGCCCGACGTGTCGGCCAACGCGAGCTACAACGCCGGGTACGCCGGGCTGTACCTGAACGGCAACCCGATGATCGGCAATGGCACCAGCGCCTCGGCGCCGCTGTGGGCCGGCTTCGTGGCCAAGCTCAACGCCGCGCTCGGGACGCGCCTGGGCTTCATCAACCCGATCCTGTACGCCAAGGGCACGCTCGGCTTCCGCGACGTCGTGCCCGGCGGCGGCCCGGCCAACAACGCCAACGGCGGCACGCCCGGCTATCCGGCGGGGGACGGCTGGGACGCCTGCACCGGCTGGGG
>DATCRO010000668.1:0-2837 GCA_036569025.1 Burkholderiaceae bacterium | reverse complement strand
CCCGCCGAGACCGGCGATGCCGGCTCCACCTCCGGCTTCGTCGGCAACCTGCACGATCCCGTGTACTGCCCCAACGGTGTCGTGCAGCCCAACCTGCCCGCGGGCATGCTCGACCCGTGCAACATCGCGCTGCAGGAGCTGCAGCTGTCGTCGCCGCACCTCAAGCCCGAGAAGTCGACGTCGTTCACGCTGGGCACGATCTTCGAGCCGAACAAGATCTATTCGGCGACGCTGGACTACTACCACATCACGATCCGCGACCAGATCATCTCGGTGGGCCAGCTGGGCCAGATCGGGCTGGACGACGCCGCGAGCCTGGGCACGATCATCTACCGCGACTCCTCGCAGAACATCCTCTACGACACCTACCCGTTCATCAACGCGAACACGACGACGACCTCCGGCCTCGACCTCGACCTGGTCGGCAAGTACGACCTGCACGAGGCCGGCAGCCTCAAGGCCGAACTGCAGCTGAGCTACATGCTGCAGTACGACCTCACCGCGCAGGGCGTTCGCTACCACCTCGCCGGCACGCACGGCCCGGCGTTCGTCTCGGAAGACACCGGGACGCCACGCACGCGCGGCGCGTTCACGCTGACGTGGGGCCACGGGCCGTTCGAGGTCGCGGGCACGGTCAACTACATCTCGCACTTCAGCGTCACCGACCCCAGCGAGGGGATCCCTGATTGCGCCACCGCGCTGTCCAGCGTGTTCCCCGACGGCAACGCGCCGTCGAAGTTCTGCCACGTCTCCTCGTTCACGGAGCTCAATGTCGTGGCCCGCTACAACTGGGACAGCCACCTGCAGTTGCATGCCAGCGTCACCAACCTCCTGAACCGGAAGGCGCCGTACGACCTGCAGACCTTCGGCGCGCCGGGCAACGGCGCCGAACAGGGCGGCGCGCCCTACAACCCGTCCTATCACCAGGACGGCGCCGTCGGGCAGATGTTCACGATCGGGGGCACCTACACGTTCTGACGCATGCGACGCGCGGCGCATGTCCGGGCGGCTGCGCTGCAGTCCTGACTGGCGCCATTCAGGCGCCGAGCCTTCACCGCCCGGATCGCCATCCGCCTGCATGCGGGCACGGCGTGACCGCTTCGTGAACGCGAGATGACGCGCCGATTTCATGATCCTGAAGGCGGCTGCGTTTTTACATTGCCATACGCGATCGCCGCGGAACCGCGCTGTTTCGAGCCACTCCATCGCTTCGGAAAGCATGGCGGAGCAAGAACGATGAGCAATGACATCGACACGGCCCTGGAGGCCGAAGTCATCCGGCGCGCGGTCGCGCTGGGCATCCGGACCCGCGTCCCCGGCAGGCGCTGGCGCGCGGCGCGCCTGGCCGCGCGGCTGTACGCCGGCGCGACGGCGGTGCAGCGCTCGCGCATCGTCACGACGCTGTGCCGGCCGCTGGGGCCGCTCGCGCTGGTCGCGGTCGCCTCGGGCGCGTTCGCGGGCCTGCTCGATCGCGCGGGCGCGCTCGGCGGCACGTTGCAGATCGACGAGCTGGCCGGCTTCACGCGCGACCAGGTGTTCGAGCTGGCGCGCTTCGTCGAGCAGGTGAGCCCCGAGGCCTTGCAGCAGGTGGCCGGCAGCGTCGTGGAGAACCCGTGGGGCGTATCCGCGCTGGGCGCGGCCGCGGCCGTGCTGCTGGCGACGGCGGCGCGTCGCCCGGACGCGGCGCCGCGGGACGGCCCGGAGGCGGCACCGGCAGCCTGACCGCGTTGCCCCGACAATGGGGCCATGTCCGCCGCCGACGAAGACGCCGTCCACGCCCCCGACCCGGCCTCCCCGCGCCACCGCTGGCACTTCCGCGTGCTGGCCTCGACCGCGGCCACGCTGCGGCTGTGGGTCTGGGCTGCGGCGGCCGGCGCCGCGGCCGCCGCCGCGACGCTGGCGTTCCGCTGGCTGACGCTGCAGATCGAGTGGCTGGGCACCGGCCAGAGCAGCGACCTCGTCGAGGCCGCGCGTGCCATCCCCGCGTGGCAGCGGCCCATCGTGTGCGCGGTCGGCGGCGTGCTGTCGGGCCTGGTGCTGCAGTACGGCGCGCGCTGGGTCGCGCGCAGCAAGCAGGGCGACCACTACCTCGACTACATCGATGCCGCACGGCAGGGCCGGGTCGACCTCAACGATCGCGCCAACCTCGTGCGCACGGTGTCGGCCGCGCTGTCGATCGGCACCGGCGCGTCGATCGGCCGCGAGGGCCCGATGGTGCAGCTGGCCGCGTGGGCGTCCGCGTGGCTCGCGCGCATCGTGCCGATCCGGCCCGAGCAGCGCAGCGCGATCATGGTGTGCGGCATCGCGGCCGGCATCGCCGCGGCGTACCACGCGCCGGTGGCCGGCGTCGTGTTCGTGCTGGAACTCGCGCTCGGCTTCTTCGCGCGCCACACGGTCGCGCCGGTGCTGATCGCCTCGGGCACGGCCAGCGCGCTGGTCTACGTGATGGTCGATCCCAAGCCCCTGTACGTCACGAGCCCCATCGCGATGCTGCCCTCCAGCATCCTGTTCACGCTGGTGGCCAGCGTCGCGTTCGGCGGCCTCGGCTGGGGCTTCCTGCTGCTGGTCGAGCGCAGTCGCGCGCTGTTCGCCCGCCTGCAATCGCCCGCCGTCCGGCTGGGCGTGGGCGGCCTGCTGGCGGGGGCGCTGTCGGCCTTCGTGCCCGAGGTCTGGGGCAACGGCTACAGCGCCGTGGAGCGCGCGCTCGCGGGCACCGAGCCCTGGCAGTGGCTCGCGCTGGTGCTCGTGACCAAGGTCGTGGCGACGTCGTGGAGTTCGGGCAGCGGCGCGATCGGCGGCATGTTCACGCCGTCGCTGTTCGTCGGCGCCGCGGCGGG
>DATCRO010000667.1:0-4775 GCA_036569025.1 Burkholderiaceae bacterium | reverse complement strand
CCCGCCGACAGGCCGGGTCCTGCGGCACGCTCCGCCTGTCCCAGCGGGTATCGTGATGTGATACCTGCGGGCGTTCGGAACTCCACCTCGAACGGCTCGGTTTCCACCTGCGGAGCGATGCGCGATGCTGCGCCCCTCATCAAACGACCCGCCCGTGCGGCCACGCCCATGCTTCGTCACTCTCCGCTGCGCCGTCTCGGCGCCCTCGCCCTCGTCTGCGCCGGCCTGGCCACCGCACCCGCCGTTTTCGCGCAACCGGAGTCCCCGGTCGCCGACGACGCGAGGCCGGCCACGCAACCGCTGAGCGACCTGGCCGGCTCGCTGCAGGTCGGCGACATCGTCTTCACGCGCATCGGCGCCTACCCGTTCCGCAAGGTCGCCGAGGCCACGGGCACCTGGACCAACCACGTGGGCATCGTGCTGGACGTCTCCGGCAAGGAGCCGACGATCGGCGAGAGCCGCTTCCCGTTGTCCGGCACCACGACGCTGAGCCGCTTCGTCGCCCGCTCGGCCGGCGGCCGCGTGGCGGTGATGCGGCTGCCCGCGCCGCTGACGCCCGCCCAGCAGTCGGCGCTCCTCGCGGCGGCCACGCAGCGCGCGCACGTCTTCTACGACACGGGCTTCGACGCGCATTCGTCGCGCCAGTTCTGCTCGCGCTACGTGCGCGAGGTGCTCCAGCAGGCCGCGGGCGTCCAGGTCGGCGAGGTGCAGACGTTCCAGCAACTGCTCGCCAGCGCGCCGCATGCCGACGTCGCCTTCTGGCGCGTCTGGTACTTCGGCAGCATCCCGTGGCAGCGCGAGACGGTCACGCCCGCCAGCCTGCTGCACACGCCCGGCCTGAAGCCGGTGTTCGACGGCGTCGCGGCCTGAGAAGACGAGGATTCCTCACGCTGCCGGCGCCATGGCGCACGGGGATTGCGGCGATACTTCGAGGCTGGCGAAACCCCACCCGTCGCGCTCGTTTCCATGGAACTCCCCGGCAAGCTCTTCGTCGTCGCCGCCCCCAGCGGCGCCGGCAAATCGACCCTCGTGAAGGCGCTGCTGGCGCACGAGCCGCACCTGGCGGTCTCGGTGTCGCACACCACGCGCGCGCCGCGCGGGCAGGAGCAGGACGGGCGCGAATACCACTTCACCGACGTCGGCACCTTCCGGCGCATGGTCGGCGACGGCCAGTTCTTCGAGCACGCGCACGTGCACGGCAACTGGTACGGCACCTCGCGCGCGGGCGTCGAGTCGCTGCTGGCGGCCGGCAAGGACGTCGTGCTCGAGATCGACTACCAGGGCGCGCTGCAGATCCGCGCGCTGTTCCCGGCTGCGCTGCTGGTGTTCATCCTGCCGCCCAGCTGGGACGAGCTGGCCCAGCGCCTGCGCGGCCGCGGCGAGGACGCCCCCGAGGTCATCGCCCAGCGCCTGGCCAACGCCCGCAACGAGGTCGCCCAGGCCCCGAAGTTCGACTTTGTTATAATCAATGGTTCTCTCGACAACGCCCTGGTGGAACTCCGCGCGGTCGTTCGCGAGCAGCCCGGGGCCCTGCGCTTCGAGGCCCAGCGCGCCAACCACCCCGACGTCTTCGCCGCACTGGGCCTGGCCTGACTTGCGTCGGCCGGCAGATCGAACGTCCAGTTCCCCGTCCGGCGCGTTCCCGCACCGGTCACAGCCAAGGAAGCCACATGGCCCGCATCACCGTTGAAGACTGCCTGGAAAAGATCCCGAACCGCTTCCAGCTCGTGCTCGCCGCCACGTACCGCGCCCGCATGCTGAGCCAGGGCCACACGCCCAAGATCGAATCGAAGAACAAGCACGGCGTGACCGCCCTGCGCGAGATCGCCGCCGGCGAGATCGGCAAGGAAATGCTGCGCAAGGTTCCGACCTGACCTGATCCGCCACACCGCGTTCTCGCGGTTCGTCTCCGGAAGGCCCGATCGCTTCGATGCGACTCGGGCTTTTTGCTTTCTTGAGCGCTTCGGGTTGGGTGGGGCGGGGCACCGCAGGCGAACGAGCCGCCCGCAAACACGCAGACTGCACGATTCAAGACCTGACACCGGATCCCGGATACAAGGACAAAAACAAAGCCTGCATCGCGAGCGACACAGGCTTCGAACACCGGCGACACCCACCGCCGCCGGCGAAAAACAGGCCGGAAGCGGCAAGCGGTCGTTCCTGCGCCGCTTCCGGCCTCCCCATGATCCGCGCCCGCAGGCGCGGAGCCCTTCTCGCCTCTTACCAGCCGACCGTCACGGTCGCGATCGTCGGCTTCTCCGTGTGCAGCGACGAGCTGAAGCCGCCGACGTCGTCATACGCGAAGCCGTACGACAGCGCATTGATGCTGTGGTCGTGCCAGAACTTCGAGTACGAGTTCGACGGGTTGGCGTAGAAGTAGCTCGGCGTGTACCAGTGCGCCGGATCCTCGACGATGTGGCGGTTGATGGCCGCGCACATCTGGGCCTGGATCTGCAGTTGCTTGTCGTAGCCCGCGGTGCCCGGCGTCTGGCCGGTGGCGTCGTTGAGGACGCCGTTGCCCAGCAGCGCTTCCTGCGTCGTCGGCGCGCGCTGGATGATGTAAGTGCCCTGCCCGTCCGTGAACTGGAACTGGCCGTTGACGACGTGGCCCGTGAACGTACCCTGCTGATCGGTGAACGTCAGCGTCTGCGTCGTGTACTTGCTCCACAGGCCCTGGATGTAGCTGTCCAGGTAGTGCGCGTTCGCGCCCGAGGCGCCGAAGCTGCCGTGCGCCGGGGCGACGATGCGATACGGCGAGTACGGCGCCTGCCCGAGGCCCGCGAACTGCGCCGGCACCGACGAGGCCCAGGCCGAGAACAGCGAGGCGCGCGAGGCCGTCTCGCCCACCGTCTGGTCATAGCCGTCCAGGCCCTGCAGGCGCAGCGTGACCGGGAAGCCGAACTGGTCGACGCGCGTCGTGTTGCCGTAGAAGCCGGTGTCCGGGAGGATGGCCATCTCGGCGAAGTCGAACGTGACGTCGATGTTCGGGTCGGTCGGGTTGTCGATGTTGGCGCCGGCGTAGCCGATGTTGCCGTTCACGTCCTGGTTGACGCGGATGTACATCGGGGTGCCCACGCTCAGCAGCAGCCGCGCCGAGTTGATTGGCGGAATCGTCACCGAGCCGGCCTGCGCGATCGAGTGGAAGTAGTTGGTGTAGCCGACGCCGTTCTTGGTCAGCGCGCCGTTGTCCGCGGTGGACATCGGGATCAGCTGGCCGGAGGCGTTGACCCACACGAACTTGCCGCTCGTCCAGTCCTTGCCGATGATGGCCCAGAAGACGTGCGCGTTGTCGTAGGCGTTGTTGGTGCCGTTGACGATGTTGAACGTCGTCTGCTTGTTCCAGGTGCCGCCGGTCGAACCGGTGGTCAGCTTGAACGACGAGGCGACGTCGTTGAACCCGTTGTTGACCAGGTTGGCGTTGTTGGCCGAGACGGTCAGCGTGGAGCCGCCGTAGTTGACGTCGTTGTACAGGACGACCGTCACGCCCGACGCCACCTTGACCGACGAGATGCGGTCGTTCCACGCGCTGCCGACCCAGCTGCTGCTGGCGCTGGCGCAGAACGAGTCGCCGCCGTAGTTGATGTCGGCGAAGAAGCAGGCCTGGCCGGCCGCCGGGTTCACCGACGTGCCGCCGCCGGTGGACGAGCCCACGGTGTACGAGTAGGTCGGCGTGTCGTACGCCGGCGTGCCCTTGTTGTACGTGAAGCTGTAGGCGATCACGTTGCCGGCTGAAACCGCTTGCATGACCTGCTGGGTCTCCGCGCCGGTGGTCGCGTTGCGCGCCATCCGGTAGTTCTGCTGCGCGCCGCCATTGACCGTGTAGTGGACGTCCGTCCAGGTCGTGGTGCTCGAGGTCGGGTTGAAATTGATCGTGGCCGTCGTGCCGCTGACCGTCACGCCCTGCGTGTAGTCGGAGGCCGTCTGGGCCTGCACGTAGCCTGCGCTGCCGAGGGAAAATGCCAGCAGGACGGCAAGCCCTGCAACTCGTGGAATCATCGCTGTCTCCTGTCGTTTTGGTTGACGCGTTCGCGCGCGTCGCTTCTCAGGCCAGTCTGTGTCCAGGCAGGGCCGGGGCGACGTTCGGGCATCGCGTCCGGCACTTGGGCTTGCCCCCGCCGCCTGCCTGGAGCAGCCGGGGCGGAGCGCATTTGACTCCTGAAAAGGCCTTTGTGACCGCCATTCGGGTAATTTTTTGAAAGCGGTTTCAAAGAATCACCGAAACAGGGGATGGCGAAAACCCGCGGTACCGGGCGCTCGATCGGTCTGGAACTGGTCGGTCGGCCGGGCACGGCGATTTCCCGAGCGTGGCGGCGCCGGCCTGATAACAAGCTAAATTCTTGGTCATGAGCATTCGTTCGTTCGCCGCCGACCTGCTGCCTGCCAAGCTGCACGGCCTGGCGCGCGCCCCGGCCGCCGCGCCCCAGCAGGCCGAGGTCACCACCTTCGCCGAGCTGTCCGAGAAACTGGGCTACCTCAGCAAGTCCGACCTGAAGAAGGTGCGCGAGGCCTACAAGTTCGCCGACGAGGCGCACCTGGGCCAGCTGCGCGCCAGCGGCATCCCGTACATCACGCACCCGCTCGCGGTCACGGGGCTGGCGGCCGACTGGAAGCTCGATGCCACGGCGCTGATGGCCGCGCTGATGCACGACACCATCGAGGACTGCGGCGTCACCAAGCCCGAGCTGATCGAGCGCTTCGGCGCGCCCACCGCCGACCTCGTCGACGGCCTGACCAAGCTGGACAAGCTGCAGTTCTCGACGCGCGAGGACGGCCAG
>DATCRO010000666.1:0-3598 GCA_036569025.1 Burkholderiaceae bacterium | reverse complement strand
CTCGTGCGCACCGCCGCGGGCAGCGGCGCCGCGCCGTACCACTTGCGCGCGGCCGCGCCGACCGGCCACGTCAGCACCGTCACGAGCATCAGCACGAGCGACAGGACGAACAGCGGCAGCTCGAGGCCGGCGCCGGCCAGGCCGTGCAGCGGCTGGTAGGCGAACGCGAAGGCGAGGTAGTCGGTGCTCCAGGTCGCGACCTTGCCGTCCTCCACGCGAGCCTCGAGCCGGTCGTGGCCGCCGACCTCGTGCCACAGCCACGGCTTGGTCTCGACGAAGGTCTGGGGGTGCAGCAGCAGCTTGGTCGTGATCGAGCCGTCGGGATTGGCCGTGATCGTGGTCGGCTGGATCATGTTGATCAGCGACAGGAACGTCGTCTCGCCGCGCCGCGTGGTCTGGTAGCGGCCCGCGATGGCCTGCGCATGCGCCTTGGCGGTCGCCTCGTCCAGCGCCTGCACCGGCTCCGGGCGCGGGAAGTAGCGGTCCGCGAACTCGTGGAACACGTCGTCGCGGATGCCCTCGCCCAGGCCGTCCTTGCCGAGCGCGTTGACGGAGATGAACACGCCCACGTGGTCGTCCAGGAACAGCCACAGGTCGCTGTGGAAATAGTTCAGGTCGCCGCCGTGCGCGATCACCGGATGGCCGTTGATGTCGTCCTGGTAGAAGCCCAGCGCCATGCCGTTCAGGTCGGGGAACGGGCGCGTGATCGTCGTGTGCATCATGTGCGCCGTCTCCGGCTTGAGGATGCGCGCGTTGCCGTACTGGCCGTCGGCCAGGTGGGCGATCATGAAGCGCGCCATGTCGTCGCCGGTGGACGACAGCGAGCCCGCGGGCGGGATGCTGACCACCTCGAAGCCCTTGCCCGGCTTGCCCGATTCCTCGTAGCCGGTGGCCATGTCGGCCTTGAGCGCGTCGGGCAGCGGCTGGCGGAAGGTCGAGTGCGCCATGCCCAGCGGCGCGAACACGTTCTTCTCGATGTAGTCGTTGAAAGACAGGCCCGACACGCGCTCGACGATGTGGCCGGCCAGGCCGGTCGCGTAGTTCGAGTAGGCCGAGGTCGTGCCCGCCTTGTAGATGCGCGCCGGCATGTTGCCGCTCAGCACCTCGCCCAGCGGCGTCTCGGGGATGTCGAACGCCACCAGGTCCTTGATGCGTTCCTCGAAGCCGGCGCGGTGCGTCATGACCTGGCGCAGCGTGATCGGCTGGCCGTCCAGCGGCGGCACCTGGAAGTCGAGGTACTTGTTGACGTCGGTGTCCAGGTCGAGCTTGCCCTGCTCCACCAGCTGCATCACGGCCGTCCACGTGAACAGCTTGGACGTCGAGCCCGGGCGGAACAGCGTGCGCCTGGGGTCGACCGGCGCGCGCGTCTTCTCGTCGGAATAGCCGTAGCCCTTCTCGAGCAGCACCTGGCCGTCCTTGACGATGACGACGACGGCGCCCGGCGTGCGCGCGGTGCGCAGCGCGGTGGGCATCAGCCCGTCGAGCCAGGCCTGCGCGTCCTGCGCGGTGAGCTCGTGGGCCGGCGACGCGGGCGCGATCGGCGCACTGGCCGCGGCAGGCGCCGCCGGCGCGGCGGCGGCGGCCGATGCCGCGACCGGCGCGGCGCACAGGCGCGCGGACGCAAGCGCGAGCGCCAGCGCGGTGACGGCGGCGAGGGGAGCGAGTGATCTCATCGGCATTCCTGGTGGGTTGGACTTCGGATGACTTGTCAGAAGCGGGCGCGGGCGAGTGCCTCGGCGGTCACGCCCTCGGCGGCGAGGTCGGCGGGCACGCCCTCGTCGCAGGCGAGCGCGGCGGCCAGGCGCCCGAGGCCCTCCGCGCTCTGGATGCCGTAGCCGCCCTGGCCCACGAGCCAGAAGAAGCCCTCGGCGACGGGGTCGAAGCCGACCACCGGCGTGCGGTCGGCGCTGAACACGCGCAGCCCGGCCCAGCGGTGGTGCACCTTCGCGACGTGCTCGCCGGTGGCCGTCTCGAAGCGGTCGACGGCGATGGCGACCTCGAGGTCCTCGGGCTGGGCATCGCACGGCGGACTCGGCTCCTCGTCGGCGGGCGACAGCAGCAGCCGGCCGGCGTCGGGCTTGAAATAGAAGCTCTCGTCGATCGCGATGGCCGCGGGCCAGCCGGCGCAGGCGAGCTGGCGCGGCGGATCGACCAGCATCGCCGTGCGCCGCAGCGGCCGCAGGCCCACGGGCCGCGCGCCGGCCAGCCGCGCCACCTCGTCGCCCCAGGCACCTGCGGCGTTGACGACGACCGGCGCCGAGACCGTGCCCTGGTCGGTGCGCACCATCCAGCGCGCGCCGGCGAAATGCAGGCCCGCGATCGCGCAATCGAGCAGCACCGCGGCCTGGCGCGCCTTCGCCTGGCGCAGGTAGCCCTGGTGCAGCGCGGCGACGTCGATGTCGGCCGAGCCCGGCTCCAGCACCGCGCCGCCGAGCCAGCCCGGCTTGAACGCGGGCACCAGTGCGCCGGCCTGCGCGGCGTCGAGCACCTGCGTGTGGGCGGCCACATCGGCGTCCTCGCGGAAGCTCGCGAGCATCGCCGACTGTTCCTGCGTGGCGAAGAACAGCGTCGGGCGCGGGCTCACCAGCGGCACTGGCGTGAACCACGACGGCGACTCGAACAGGAAGGCCTGGCTCGCCCGCGTCAGCGCGCGCACCGGGGCGTTGCCGTAGATCGTCGAGAACAGCGCCGCCGAGCGGCCCGTGGAGTGATATCCCGGCTGGCTTTCGCGTTCCAGGAGGGCGACCGCGCCGCGCCGCGACAGGTGCGCGGCCGCCGAGGCGCCCGCCATCCCGCCGCCGATCACGATGAAGTCGAAGGTCTGGCCGTCAACGCTCATGCGCATCCTCAGAAGCTGGCCGTCAACGTCATGCCCAGCGTGCGCGGCCGCGCCAGCTCGACCTGCGCCGGACCGCCCAGTGCCATCTCGGAAGTCGAGGTGCCCAGCTGCGCATGCGCATCGAACACGTTGCGCGCGTACAGCCCGAGCGAGATCTTGCCGAAGTCGACGCCGCCCTGCACGTCGGTGAGCCAGTACGACGGCATGCGGTAGTTCGGCGCCGTGCCGCTGCCGTCGAAGCCGGCGTTGCGCTCGCCCGCGTAGCGTTGCGACAGGCCGAACCAGCCGGCGTGGCCGCCCAGGTCGAACTTGGACTTCACACCCAGCGAGGCCGCCAGCGACGGGCTGTCCGGCAGCCGCGCACCCGACGAACCCAGGCCCGGCGCATCCTCCTTGAGGCGGCCGTCGATCGTCGACACATGGGCCTCCAGCAGCCAGTTCGCGTCCGGACGCCAGGTCGCGCCAAACTCGAAGCCCTGGATTTCCGCCTTGCCCGCGTTGACCAGCACGCCGTTGCCGTTGACCGAGTAGGCCTGCTGGATGTTGTCCCAGCGGATGTCGTAGACGGCCGTCTCGAGCGACAGCGTGTTGTCCAGCAGGTCGCCCTTGTAGCCGGCCTCGTAGCTCCAGAGCGAGTCGTGCTGGAACGTGGTGGGCGCGGTCGGCAGGCCCGTCTGCGGGTCGTTCAGCACCGCGTTCGGGCCGCCGGGGCGGTAGCCGCTGGCGGCGCGGATGTAGATGTTGCTGGTCCTGGTGAGC